>NZ_JBRREF010000119.1:0-12340 GCF_056760135.1 Stenotrophomonas sp. STEN023
TTTCTTTGCTTGTGCAAAGAAAAGATAACCAAAAGAAAGCACACCCTGCCTACGCGCCTTCCGCGCTGCGCGCTCCAGGTCCACTCCGCTGGCAGGATTTTTCGACGATACATCCCTGTATCGTCGAAAAACGACGTGCATCCATGCACGTCGCCCCGTGCGGGGTCTTGTCTGCCAGCTCCGTCGCTGCGGAAGGGGCCCGTACGTCAAAGGCGCAGAGCAACAGCAACAGCAACAGCAAGTGCAAGTGCAAGTGCAAGTGCAAAGCAACGGCACCCCTCCCTGACCCTCCCCTACGCTGCGCGTAAGGGAGGGGAAACAGCAACAGCCAAAGCAACAGCCAAAGCAACAGCCAAAGCAGCAGCCAAAGCCAAAGCTCGATTGACTGTGCTTCTTTTGATCGGAGGCGGAGGGTTTGTGCGAAAGCAGATGCTGGTGCATCCGCTGTATTACTCATCCCGGGCGCATTGCGCGCCCGGGGTTCAATCACAGGGCGACTGATGTCGCTCTTGCATCACGCCTGCGCAGCAAATTCCGGACGGGTCAGGTTGTCCGCTTCGCCGTCGGTGCACAGCACCTCGTCCTCGATGCGGACGCCACCATAGGGACGGAAGAAGTCCACGCGATCCCAGTTGATGCTGGCTGCGTTGCCTGCCTTCTTCACCTCATCCAACAACATGTCGATGAAGTACAGGCCCGGCTCGATGGTCACCACCATGCCCGGTTCCAGTACGCGGGTCATGCGCAGGTAGGGATGGCCGGCCGGGCGCTCGACGCGGCCGCCGTCTTCGCTGGCGGCGAATCCGGCCACGTCGTGTACCTGCGCGCCGATCAGATGGCCAATGCCGTGCGGGAAGAATGCCGCGCTTACGCCCGTCGCCAGGGCAGCTTCCGGCGAAACCGTGATCACGCCAAAATCCTTGAGGATACCCATCAGCGACAGGTGTGCATCGATGTGCAGCTGCTTGTAATCAAAGCCAGCACGTACTGCCGCGCACATCTTCAGCTGCGCGGCATCGACCGCGTCAATGAAGGATTGAAATTCATCGTGGCCGGCCGCTGCGTAGGTGCGGGTGATGTCGCTGGCGTAACCGTAGGCCGAAGCGCCGGCATCGATCAGGAAGCTGCGCAGTGGCTGCGGTGCCTGTTTGCCCAGGTCGGTGTAATGCAGCACGGCGGCGTGTTCGTTGAGGCCGATGATATTGCCGTAAGGCAGCTCATTGGCGTCCTGGCCGACGGCGCTGCAATACGCCATGTGGATCTCGAACTCGCTGGCACCGGCGCGGAACGCGGCCTCGGCGGCGCGGTGGCCGCGTACACCCAGTACCTGCGCCTGGCGCATCAGCGCGATCTCGTACGGCGTCTTGTAGCCGCGATGCCATTCCAGGTAATTGATCACCGCTGCCGGATTGTTCGGCGCAAAGCCGCCCAGCGCGCTCTGCGGCTCGCCGAGGATGGCGCAGCGGCTCGGGTCGGCCGGCAGCAGGGCCAGGGCGTCTTCCGGCTTGCGGATGATGTGGATGTCGAAATGTTCCACCCACCAGCCGCTCGGCGCGCCCGGTACCACGTGCCAGTAATCGAAGGGCTGGTAGAACACCAGCGTCGGGCGCTTGCCCGGGGTGTGGATCAGCCAGCTGTACGGCAGCTTGGTCAACGGCAGCCAGGTCTTGAACTGCGGGTTGACCGCGTACGGATAGTCGCGGTCGTCGAACACCTGGTAATGCTGGGTGCCGCTGGGAACCACCAGGTGATCGAAACCACCACGCGCCAGCGCCGCGTCGGCGCGGCGGATCATTTCGCCAAGGTGGTGGGCGTACAGGCTGCCTGGATCTTGCTGGTTCATCGCGGTGGCTCGCTGGGACATGCGGAATGCAGGCCCCAATTCTGCCGCAATCAGTCCGCTGCTGCTGTGCCGTTTTCGGCACTCAGGCTGCGGGGAGGCTGCCTTCTATCCACTGCACAAGGCGTTCGCGGTGGGTCTTGTCCAGCGTCAGGAAGCGGAATCCGGCCCATGACTGCTCGGGCGCATGTGTCGGCTCGCTCCACAACAGATGCACGCCGACGTCTATCTGCAGATGACCGCCACGGCCATCGGGGATCGGGAACTGCAACTGGTACAAGGCGTCGTCGTGCATTGGCACGGAAGTGATCAGCAGCATGCCGGTTTCGGATATGTTGCCGAGCCTGCCGATCTGGGAGCCGGTCATCTGGTCGCGCACCGGCACCAGCTCCGGTACCTGCAGGCGCGGTGCGCGGCGGGTATTGGTGATCATGCGGACTCCCCTGCGTTGGAGGCATGGCCGGCGATCGAGCGCAGCGCGCGCACGGTGGCCTGCCAGGCGCGGTCGATCAGGCGGCCCTTGTCCTCGGTGACGATGCGCAGCTGGCCCTTGGCCATCAACCGCGACATCGCGTCGAGTGAATGCTCCGATACCTTCTGTCCGCGCTGGTTCACGAACAGGGCGTTGCCGGTGATCAGGCTGTACCAGGACAGGCGTTGGCGCCGGTTGTCGCCCTGCTGGTTGACGGTGAACTCGAACCAGGTGCCGAACGGCAAGGTACGCAGCTGGCGGTAATGCGCCTCCTCCTCTTCGCTGCGGGGGGCTTCGACTTTCTTGCGGCGGTCCTCTTCGTCGGGCTCGCCAGACTCGCCAAGACGGGTGCGAGTCTTGAGTTTGGCGGCCAGCTCGGTGCGCGAAATGATGTCGTCTTCACCGCCAGGCGTGGACAGCCGGCGTGAGATCGCCGCGGCTTCGTCCTGGTGGTAGCCCACCTGCAGCAGTGATTGCTCGATTTCCTCGCCGAAACCGACATCGGCAGGGCTGCCGGGCGGCATGCTGGTGATCTCACCGATGCGGCGGGTGGCATGCTCACGCTGCTGCCACTCCTCCGAGCCTTCGCCCTGGCGCAGCAGGGTG
Source organism: Stenotrophomonas sp. STEN023 (assembly GCF_056760135.1). Lineage (NCBI taxonomy): Bacteria > Pseudomonadati > Pseudomonadota > Gammaproteobacteria > Lysobacterales > Lysobacteraceae > Stenotrophomonas > Stenotrophomonas sp. STEN023. The sequence continues at coordinate 2,919 of NZ_JBRREF010000119.1, forward strand.
AGGGTGAGCACGTCGGCCCATGCCTTGCGCAGCAGGGTCTGCACGAACTTGGGCGGCTCAGCGCTCTGGCAGAGATCATCGATGCTGGTATTGGCCAGCTGTTTGGCGGCTTCCAGACGCTCCTTGCCGCGGGCAGCATCCACCTGCCGGCGTTCGGCCATCTCTGCGCGACGGGCAGCCGCACGCAGGTGGCCTTGGATGATGTCGTTGGCTTCAGCAAAGACGGCTTCGTCGCCCTGGTAGTCGTTGACGACCTTGTTGACGGCATCCTTGAGCTTCAGCAGCAGTACCGGATCGCTGTCTTCGTCGCTGAGCCAGACCGCCCCGGACTCGGCCACCGCATTGAGCAGTTCGCGCGCCGGGTGCTGGTCGCGCAGGAAGAACTCCTGGTCGCTGATCGCAGCGCGGGCCAGCGGCACCTGCAGGCGGCGTAGCAGATCCGCAGCTGGGCCCTCGCTGCGCACCTCGCGCTGCAGCTCCGAATAGAGCATGCCGAGCAGGTCCATGGTGTCGCCGTCCTGCACTGACAGCGTCGCGGCGGGGCCGTGTTCGGCCTTGACCTGGGCAATCAGTGCATTGCGGATGTCCGCCATGCCGTGACGGCTGCCGGATGACGAGGCTGCAGCCTGCAGTTTGCCGAGCACCTCCATCGCGACCTGGGTGGAAACAGGCTCGGCTGGAACGTTCGCGTTATTGGCAGCCGCGGCAGCGAAGGGTGGTGTGCCGGTGGCGCCGTGTGGTGCCTGTGCCTGCTGGGCGGAGAAATCGGGCATTGCGGCCGTGCCAGCCGTCGTGCCGGTGGCGCGACCTGAAGGCGCACCGCCACTGTTGCTACCTGCGCTCATCGTAAGAGCGTGACGCGCGGCATCAAGCAGGCTATGCAGGCTTTCCATCGGCGGCATGGCGGCTGCATTGCTGGTGCTCTGCACCGAGGCGGCGCCGGGTACGGCGGCTGCGGTTGCCGGACCTGCCTGCAGTTCATTGGAAATGCTGGCCCAGGAGGCGGCCGGGGCTTGCCCTTGCCAACTGGTCAAGGGAGCCGAGCCTGCGCTGCGAGTTCCACCGGCATCGGCTTGGCCGCTGACAGCGCCCGCGCCACGCGGGGCGGAAGGGCGGGGCAGATGTGGGCGATAGACCAGCCCGGGAAGTACGCCCTCACGCTCCAGCAGGATGTTCAGGCGGTCTACCAGTTCGGCATGGCGCGTCATTACCATGCGCTCGAAGACCTGGTACAGCACCAGCTGGGCATCAAGGCTGAGCTGCATCTGTTCGCCGGTCTCGCGCAGCGCCCGGCATTGCGCGTACGGGCCGACCGGCAGACGCTCGGGATCAAACGCGGGCTGCGCCGCCAGTACCGCAAAGCGCTGCCCCAGCAGCAACAGTGGGCTGGGGGCGCGGAACGCTTCGCGACGCGCCATTTCGTGCAGCAGGATGTCGCGGTCGATGTCGGTGTCTTCCACCAGCGTCATCGACTTGAAGGTTGCCGCGTGTGCTTCCTGGTCAGGCCTGGGCGGATCCTTGAAGCTCGCCACCTGCGCGGCCAATGCCTCAAAAAAGAAGTCAGGGAGCTGTTCGGCGCGCTCGCGTAGCACCCGCAGCTGGCTGTAGATGTCGGACTGGACCTGGCTGTTGTGGGCCATTTCCGCGCGCTTGAACAAGGCGCGTTCCAGCTCGATGGCAGTCAGCTGCAGCGGCGTGCGCAGGACTTCATCGGTGGCCAGAAAGATACTTTCCAACAAGTGACGTACGCGGGCAGGAGCCGGCGTGGCGGCAATCCGTGCCATGGCTTGGCTGGATGAGCGTGGTGCAGTGCCTGACATCCTGTATTCCTTCCCCCGAATGGGCGTTTTCTACCATTTATGCGACGTAACGGCCACTTTCAGTGTGTTTCAGGCCAAAAACAGTTCCACCACGTCATTGGTGAAGCGGCGGCCAAGTTCGGTAGGGGTCCAATAGTCTCCGCTGCAGATCAGCCAGCCACGTTCAACCGCCATTGCCAGGGAAGGTAGAAGCACGCTTCGTGCCAAACCGGTGCGGGACTCGAAGTCGCGCAGGCTGAAGCCTTCGTGCAGGCGTAGCAGGTTGAGCATGTATTCGAACGGCAACCGCTCGGGGCTGATCACATCATCGCCGCCGATGCTGGCCAGGCTGCCGGCGGTGTCCATGAAGGTCTGCGGGTGCTTGTGCTTCCAGCGGCGCAGCACGTGCTGCTCGGCGCCGGAGCTGATCTTGCCGTGGGCGCCGGCGCCGATGCCCAGGTAGTCGCCAAAGCGCCAGTAGTTGAGGTTGTGCTGGCACTGCCAACCGTCGCGGGCATAGGCACTGACCTCGTACTGGCCATAGCCGCGCTCGGCCAGCAGGGCCTGGCAGTGTTCCTGGATGTCCCAGGCGCTGTCTTCGTCGGGAATACCCTGCGGCGGCCGGGCGAAGAACACCGTATTCGGCTCCAGCGTCAGCTGGTAGTGCGAGATATGGGTGGGGTCGAGTGCGAAGGCGCGCTCAAGATCGTGCTCGGCCTGGGCCAGCGTCTGCTGTGGCAGCGCGTACATCAGGTCGATGTTGAAGTTCTTGTAGCCGGCGTCCTGCGCCAGCTTGACCGCGCGCTCGGCCTCGTTGCTGTCGTGGATGCGGCCCAGGCGCTTGAGCGCCTCATCGTTGAAGGTCTGGATGCCGAAGCTGATGCGGTTCACGCCAGCGGCGCGATAGCGGTCGAAGCGGCCGTGCTCGGCCGTGCCCGGATTGGTTTCCAGGGTCACTTCCAGGTTTGGCGCGAAACGCAGCCGTGCGCTGGCTGCCTGCAGGAAACGGTCGATGGCCTCCGGCGGGAACAGGCTGGGGGTACCGCCACCGAAAAACACGCTGCTGACCACCCGCCCCCAGACCAGCGGCAGATCCTGGTCCAGGTCGCGGATCAGCGCATCGATATAGGCATCGAACGGCAACTCGCCCTTGCCGGCATGCGAGTTGAAATCGCAGTACGGGCATTTGCGCACGCACCACGGCAGGTGCACATACAGCGCCAGCGGCGGTGGCACCAGCTGTACATCAGCCGCTACGTCGCAGCCGCAGGCGGCATCGTGGGTGTGGAGGTGCGAATGCGTGTTCATCAGCGCGATATCTCAGCGTGCCAGTTGCGCGGACAACTGCTGGACCAGCAACTGCAGCGCCTTGGCGCGGTGGCTGCGGCCGTTCTTCTGTGCCGGTTCCATCTGCGCCGCGGTCAGGCCGAGTTCTTCATCCAGGAACACCGGGTTGTAGCCGAATCCATTGTTGCCGCGCAGCTCGTCGATGATGCGGCCTTCCCAGCTGCCTTCGCAGATCAGCGGTTGCGGATCATTGGCATGGCGCAGCAGTACGATCACTGCGTAGAAGCGCGCCGTACGGCGTTCGGCCGGGACATCGCGCAGCGCATCAAGCAGCTTGGCGTTGTTGGCGGCATCGTCGGTGGGGCTGCCGGCGTAGCGCGCGCTGTACAGACCGGGTGCGCCGTCCAGTGCATCGACGATCAGGCCGGAGTCGTCGGCCAGCGCTGGCAGGCCGGTCACCGTGCAGGCATGGCGGGCCTTGATCAACGCGTTCTCGACGAAGGTCAGGCCGGTTTCCGGCACATCGTCCACGCCCAGTTCGCGCTGCGGCACGATCTGCAGCGGCAGGTTGGCCAACATGGCCTGCAGTTCTTTCAACTTGCCGGCGTTGCCGCTGGCCAATACCAGTTTCATTGCTTGGGCTCCAACAAGTCCCAGGTGTTGCCGTACAGGTCGCGGAACACCGCGACCGTTGCATAAGTTTCCTTGCGCGGTGCTTCGAGGAATTCCACGCCCTGCGCGGTCATTGCCGCGTGGTCGCGCCAGAAATCATCGGTGTTGAGGAAGAAGCCAACGCGGCCACCGGTTTGATTGCCGATGCGGCTACGTTGTTCTTCATCGCTGGCGCGCGCCAACAGCAGCGCGGCGGCGCTGCCATCGGTCGGGCCGACCACGACCCAGCGCTTGCGGCCCTGGTCCAGGTCCTCCAGCAGCTGGAAGCCGAGCTTGCCGGTGTACCAGGCGATGGCTTCGTCGTAGTCGGCGACGACGAGGGTGACCAGGGCGAGGCGCCGCCTCATACCTGCGCCAACGCCGCCTGCTGGGCGTCGAACAGCTCGCGGATGCCCTTTTCGGCCAGCACCAGCAGCGCGTCCAGTTCATCGCGGCGGAAGGCATGGCCTTCGGCTGTGCCCTGCAGCTCGATGAAGCCGCCACCGTCATTCATGACGATATTCATGTCGGTATCGCAGTCGCTGTCCTCGGGGTAATCCAGGTCCAGCACCGGCTGGCCCTTGTAGACGCCGACCGAGACCGCGGCCACCGCGCCGAACAACGGGTTGCGCTTGATCTCGCCACGCTTCATCAGCAGGTTCACGGCGTCCACCAGGGCGACGTAAGCACCGGTGATGGCAGCGGTGCGGGTGCCGCCATCGGCCTGCAGCACGTCGCAGTCCAGGGTGATGGTGCGTTCGCCCAGTGCATTGCGGTCGATGCAGGCGCGCAGGGTGCGGCCGATCAGGCGCTGGATTTCCAGGGTGCGACCGCCCTGTTTGCCGCGCGCGGCTTCACGGTCGGAGCGGGTGTGGGTGGAGCGCGGCAGCATGCCGTATTCAGCGGTGACCCAGCCTTCGCCCTTGCCGCGCAGGAAGCCGGGGACCCGGTTCTCGACGCTGGCGGTGCACAGCACGCGGGTGTCGCCAAAGCTCACCAGCACCGAGCCTTCGGCATGGCGGGTGAAGGAACGCTCGATGGTGACGGTGCGCATCTGGTCGGCCTGGCGGCCGCTGGGACGGGAGAAGGTCATGGGGAATCCGGTTAGTACGAGGTGAACTGGCGGGCGTCTGGGTGGTGGATGCACCAGCGTCCAGAGGTGGCTAGGGTACCATTCGCCCTTTGAAACACATCGGAAAGCACATGATTCGGAGCATGACCGCCTATGCCGGCGGCGAACGCATTACCGCGTGGGGCACCCTGGGCTGCGAGCTGCGCTCGGTGAACCACCGGTTCCTGGAAGTGGGCGTGCGTCTGCCCGAGGACCTGCGTGCGCTGGAGCCGCAGCTGCGCGAGCGCATTGCTGCCCGGGTCAGCCGCGGCAAGCTGGATCTGGTGATGCGCCTGCGCGCACCGGAAGCCGCCACTTCGCTGGCAGTCAACGAAGTACTGGTAGAGCAGCTGGCTGAATTGGCCCAACGCCTGCACAGCCGCTTCCCCGGGATGCAGGTGGGTTTCACCGATCTGCTGCAGCACCCCGGCGTGCTGCGTGCCGAGGCCACCGACAGTGCCGCCCTGCATGCCGAAGCGCTGGCCTTGCTGGAAGAGACCGTCACCAGCTTCGTACAGGCGCGTGAGCGCGAAGGCGACAAGCTGGCCGCTGCCATCAGCGAGCGCGTCGATTCAGTCGAACGCATTGCCGGCGAAGTGCGCGAACTGATCCCGGCCATCCGCGAGGGGCAGCGGGTCAAACTGGCCGCGCGCCTGGCCGACCTGCCGCACCCGGTTGACCCGGGCCGGGCAGAGCAGGAGCTGGTGATGTGGCTGCAGAAGCTCGACGTGGACGAAGAGCTGGACCGTCTGGACAGCCATATCGCGGAGATCCGTCGCGTGCTGCGCCAGCGCGAGCCGGTCGGCCGCCGCCTGGACTTCCTGCTGCAGGAGTTCAATCGCGAAGCCAACACCCTGGGTTCCAAGTCGGTCGATGCACGCACCTCCAACGCCGCCGTCGAGCTGAAAGTGCTGATCGACCAGATCCGCGAGCAGGTCCAGAACATCGAGTAAGGGGTAGTGCCGAGCCCTTCTCGGCAGGCGCTTCCCCAGCAAAGCTGGCCACGCCCCCCCCCCCCCCCCCCCACTACAGGTGGAGCCTCTCCTACCGGACTCCTGGGGCCATCAACCCCCGATCCTGCACAGACCGGCCCACGCCGGTACAATGCCGGGCCATTCCGACGTTGGCCCACCGCATGCGTGGCACCCTCTATATCGTCGCTGCCCCGTCCGGGGCCGGCAAAAGCAGCATCGTCAACGCCACTCTGGCGCGTGACCCGCACATTTCGCTGTCGATCTCCTTTACTTCGCGGGCCATGCGCCCGGGCGAAGTCAACGGCAAGCACTATCACTTCGTCCCGGCCGCAGAGTTCGAACAGATGATCGCCGCCGGCGATTTCTTCGAACACGCGCTGGTGCATGGCGACTGGAAGGGTACAGCCCGGCAGTCGGTGGAGCCGCAGCTGGCGGCCGGCAAGGATGTGCTGCTGGAGATCGACTGGCAGGGCGCGCGCCAGGTGCGCGAGAAGGTGCCGGGCGCGGTCAGCGTCTTCATCCTGCCGCCGTCGCGGCAGGCGCTGGACGAGCGCATGCGCAAGCGTGGCCAGGACAGCGAGGCGGTGATGGCCCAGCGCCTGGCCGCCGCGCGTGAGGAAATGCTGCATTACGACGAGTTCGACTACGTCATCATCAACGAGGATTTCGATACCGCCGTTGGTGAAATGTGCTCGATCTTCGCCGCCAGCCGACTGCGCTGCGAACCCCAGCAGCGACGCCATGGCGAGCTGATCGCCTCGTTGCTGGCCCCTGAAAACTGAGCAAGTGATTGATCCACAAGGGGCTGTTCAGGCCTTGACTTGATTTCAGGACTGGTCTTCCCCTACAATCCGTCCCCTTTCCCTCATTCGATCGAGCGGCCGTTGCAGGTCGCCGGGAGCCCGCATGGCCCGCATTACCGTAGAAGATTGCCTGGAAGTCGTTAACAACCGTTTTGAGCTGGTCATGATGGCGTCCAAGCGCGCCCGTCAGCTGGCCAATGGTGTCCAGGCGACGATCGACAACAGCGAGAGCGAGGACAAGCCGACCGTGTTGGCGCTGCGCGAAATCGCTGCCCGTCGCATCGACAACGAGCTGATCGAGGAAGTCGAGAAGTCCGAGCGCGAGCGCATCGAGCGTGAAGCACTGGAATGGGCAGCCGCTGAAGTGGTCGCCGACGAAGACATGTCCAAGAACGACGATTGATCGCCTCTCTGGCATCGATTGATGTTGTCTGCAAACAGCCCGCCAAAAGCGGGCTGTTTGCGTTGCAGGAATTGCCGTGGAACGCCTGCTGGCATAGTCTTCTGCCATGAACCCAGGCCCTTCCGCCCAGGTAGCCACGCCCGCGGGCGGGGTGGTACCTGATTACGTACTGCAACTCGAACGCGCAGCCAGCTACCTCCCCACCGAGCAGCTGCCGCTGCTGCGTCGTGCCTGGGAGGTCGGGGCGGCCGCGCACGCCGGCCAGACCCGCAAATCCGGCGAACCCTATATCACCCACCCGGTGGCGGTGGCGCGCATCCTGGCCGAGCTCGGTCTGGATGTTGAAACCCTGATCGCGGCGATCCTGCACGACACCATCGAAGACACCCCGCTCACCGGCGAAGAACTGGCCGCCGAGTTCGGCCAGGCCGTGGCCGATCTGGTCGAGGGCGTCACCAAGCTGGACAAGCTCAAGTTCCGCGACCGCCAGGAAGCGGCGGCGGAGAGCTTCCGCAAGATGCTGCTGGCGATGTCACGCGACCTGCGCGTGATCATGATCAAGCTGGCCGACCGCCTGCACAACATGCGCACCCTGGGTGCGCAGAGTGCCGAGGCGCGGCGCCGCATCGCCACCGAAACGCTGGATATCTACGCGCCCATCGCCCAGCGCCTGGGCATGAACCTGATCAAGTCCGAGCTGCAGAACCTAGGCTTCCGCGCGCTGTACCCGTGGCGCCACGCCATCATCGAAAAACACATCCGCAGCCAGCCGGTGGTGCGTCGTGAGTCGATGGCGCAGGTGGAAGTACAGCTGTCGCAGCGCCTGGCGCGCGAAGGGCTGGAACACCGCCTGATCAGCCGCATCAAGACGCCCTGGAGCATCTACACCAAGATGCGCGAGGAGAACAAAAGCTTCGACCAGGTCATGGATGTGTTCGGCTTCCGCCTGGTGATGCGCAACGTGCCCAACTGCTACCACGCACTGGGCGGCGTGCATGCCGCGTTCAAGCCGCTGGACGGGCGCTTCCGTGATTTCATCGCCATTCCCAAGGCCAACGGTTACCAGTCGCTGCACACGGTGCTGTTCGGGCCCTACGGCTCGCCGATCGAAGTGCAGATCCGCACCGAGGAAATGGACCTGATCGCCGAGCGCGGTGTGGCCGCGCACTGGACCTACAAATTCGGTGGCGATGGCCCCAACAGCGCGCAGAGCAGGGCGCATGCCTGGATCGTCGAGCTGATCGATTCGCAGCGCACCGCCGGTTCCTCGCTGGAGTTCCTGGACAACGTCAAGGTCGATCTGTTCCCGGACGAGGTCTACCTGTTCACGCCCAAGGGCAAGATCCTGGCGCTGCCGCGCAATTCCACCGCGCTGGATTTCGCCTATGCCGTGCACACCGACGTGGGCAACCGCGCGGTGGCCTCGCGCGTGGACAAGAAACTGGTACCGCTGCGCACGCGCCTGGTCAGCGGGCAGACGGTGGAGATCATCACTGCGCGCTCGGCCTCGCCCAAGCCGCAGTGGCTGGAGTTCGTGGTCAGCAGCAAGGCGCGTACCGCGATCCGCCACCAGCTCAAGCAGCTGGAGCACGAGGACGCCGTGCAGCTCGGCCACAGCATGCTCGACCGTGCGCTGGAAGCGATGGACAGCTCGATCGAGCGCCTGCCAAAGGGTCGGCTGGATGCTTTCCTCAACGAGCACCGCTACCCGCGCCTGGAGGCCTTCCTGGCCGATGTGGCGCTGGGCAACTGGATGCCAACCCAGGCTGCACAAGCCTTGATGTCGTATGCCGAGCTGCGTGCCAGCGGCGTTTCGCACCGTGCCCAGGAGAAGATCCTGATCAACGGCAGCGAGCGTGGCGTGGTCAGCTTCGCCAACTGTTGTCAGCCGATTCCCGGCGACGACATCATGGGTTACCACACCGCCGGCAAGGGTATCGTCGTGCACCGACTGGATTGCCCGAACCTGGCCGAACTGCGCAAGACGCCAGATCGCTGGGTGCCGATTGGCTGGGATACCAGCGTGGTTGGCGACTACGACACCGCGTTGGTGGTCGAGGTGGAGAACGGCACCGGTGTGCTGGCACAGCTGGCCGCCGCGATTGCCCATAGCCATTCCAACATCGAGCGCGTGGACTACCTGGACCGCGACTTCAACGCAGCGGTGTTGTGTTTCAACATCCAGGTCCGCGACCGCAACCACCTGGCCGAGGTAATGCGTCGCCTGCGCCGCCTGCAGGTAGTGCAGTCCGTCCGCCGTCAGTAAGGGCAGTGCCGAGCCATGCTCGGCAGGGGCCTTATCGATCCAGTCGCGGCATTTGTGGGAGCGGCGTCAGCCGCGAAGCTGATGGTTCAACAGATTGCAGGCAGTCAGGCGATTTCTGCTACGACGGC
>NZ_JBRREF010000120.1:0-12233 GCF_056760135.1 Stenotrophomonas sp. STEN023
GGGTCTTGGGGGGGGGGGGGGGGGGGGGGTGGCGTGGTGGGGTGGGGGGCTCCCCCGGCCAAGCCGGCAATGTCTGGTTGCGGGCGAGGTCTGCAAGCTGACAGCATGGGAGCTTCGCGGCTCACGCCGCTCCCACAAATGTCATGCGGCCCGCGGATTTCCGGGAAAGCCCCTGCCGAGCATGGCTCGGCACTACCGTTAAAAAAAAACGGCGCCGAGGCGCCGTTTTTCTTAGAGGCCGTAGCCGAATTGCTGCTTGAACTGGTCGTTGAACTCGGCGAAGTCGAAGCGCTGGTTCTGCGTGCCCGGGTGTTCAACCTTGAGCGCGCCCATCAGGTTGCTCATGCGGCCGACGGTCAGCCAATCCATGCCCTTCTCGATGCCGTAGATCAGGCCGGCGCGGAAGGCGTCGCCACAACCGGTCGGGTCGACCACGCGGCGCTCGTGCGCCGGCGGGATGTCGAAGCTCTTTTCCGGGGTGTGGATGATGGCGCCACGCGGGCCCTGGGTGGTGATGTAGGCCTTGGTCCGGGCGACGATGTCCTTCTCGTTCCAGCCGGTGCGTTCCTGCAGCAGGTTGGACTCGTAGTCGTTGACCACCACGTAGTCGGCCTGCTCGATGAACTCGCGCAGCTCCGGGCCGTTGAACAGCGGCAGGGCCTGACCCGGGTCGAAGATGAAGGGAATGCCGCATTCCACGAACTCGGCCGCGTTCTGGATCATGCCTTCGCGGCCGTCCGGGGCCACGATGCCGAAAGTGACGCCCGGCACGTCGCGCACGTGGTTCTCATGCGAACGCATCATCGCGCCCGGGTGGAAGGCGGTGATCTGGTTGTTGTCGTGGTCGGTGGTGATGAAGCACTGCGGGGTGAACATGTCTTCCAGCACCCGCACCTGGCTCAGGTCGATGCCCATGCGCTCGAAGTGCTCACGGTACGGGCCGAAGTCCTGGCCCACGGTGCCCATCGGGATCGGGCTGCCGCCCAGCAGCTTCAGGTTGTAGGCGATGTTGCCGGCGCAGCCACCCAGCTCGCGGCGCATGCGCGGGACCAGGAACGACACATTCAGGATGTGCACCTTGTCCGGCAGGATGTGGTTCTTGAACTGGTCCGGGAACACCATGATGGTGTCAAAGGCAAGGGAACCACAGATCAAAGCGGACATTGCGTACAGGCCTATACGTAAAAGGAAAAGGCCACCGCGCACGCGCAGGCAACCCGGCGCGACTGCGCGCCAAAGTGCGTAAGGTTACCGGCTGCGGCGGCCCACGGCCACAAGCAAGGATGTACCGCAGCTGCCCGGAGTGGTTGAAAGCCCATAATTCACTAGGATTTTCCTTGCTCGGGCGGGGGTGGGTTGATAGGCTAACTCCCCTCATTTTCTGCCCATTTTTTCGCCAACCGGCGTGGGCACGACACCCGTCAGGATCACTCCCCAGATGTTCAAGAAGCTGCGCGGCATGTTCTCCAATGACCTGTCCATTGACCTGGGCACGGCCAACACCCTTATCTATGTGCGCGGCCAGGGGATCGTGCTGAACGAGCCGTCGGTCGTGGCCGTGCGCCAGGACCGTGCCATCGGTGGCACCCGTTCGGTGGCTGCCGTCGGCGCCGAGGCCAAGCAGATGCTCGGCCGTACCCCGGGCCATATCACCACCATCCGCCCGATGAAGGACGGCGTCATCGCCGACTTCACCTACACCGAGGCAATGCTCAAGCACTTCATCAAGAAGGTGCACAAGTCGCGCGTGCTGCGCCCCAGCCCGCGCGTGCTGGTCTGCGTGCCGGCCGGCTCCACCCAGGTCGAGCGCCGCGCCATCAAGGAATCGGCCGAGGAGGCCGGTGCGCGTGATGTGTTCCTGATCGAAGAGCCGATGGCTGCCGCGATTGGTGCCGGCATGCCGGTCACCGAGGCGCGCGGTTCGATGGTCATCGATATCGGCGGCGGCACCACCGAAGTCGCGGTCATCTCGCTGAACGGCATTGTCTATTCGGCCTCGGTGCGTATCGGCGGGGACCGTTTCGACGAATCCATCACCAATTACGTGCGCCGCAACCACGGCATGCTGATCGGTGAAGCCACTGCCGAGCGCATCAAGGTGGAGCTGGGCTGCGCCTACCCGCAGGCGGAAGTGATCGAGATGGAAATCTCCGGCCGTAACCTCGCCGAGGGCGTGCCGAAGATGATCAAGATCAGCTCCAACGAGGTGCTTGAAGCCCTGCACGAGCCGCTGTCGGGCATCGTCTCGGCGGTCAAGCTGGCCCTGGAACAGACCCCGCCGGAGTTGTGTGCCGACGTCGCCGAGCGCGGCATCGTGCTGACCGGTGGTGGCGCCCTGCTGCGCGACCTGGACCGCCTGATCTCCGAGGAAACCGGCCTGCATGTGCAGGTAGCGGACGACCCGTTGACCTGCGTGGCCCGCGGTGGCGGTCGTGCGCTGGAACTGGTGGACATGCACGGCAACGAGTTCTTCGCGCCGGAATAAGTCGGAGGGAATGGAGAATGGGGAATCGGGAATGGGGCAGGGCTTCCTGCATCTTGATCCACTGCCCAGCGCTCGTTTCCCCGACCACTCGGCGTGACGCAAGCCACGCCGTTTCCGTTCTTCATTCCCGATCCATCTTTCCCAGTCTTCTGCCGTGCCCCCTTACGCCGGTCCTCCCGTAGCCTCCCGTCAGGGAGACGCCGCCAGCACGCTGCGTCTACTGGCGTATCTGGCCTTGGCCATCACCTTGATCGTGCTCGACGACCAGGGCGGCTGGATGTCGCGCCTGCGCGCCCAGGCCAATGTGCTGGTGCAGCCGATCTGGGCCTTGGCCGGTGTGCCGGGCCGGGTAGGGGCATCGGTCAAGGACAACGCCGCCAGCCACACCCAGCTGGTCAGCGAGAACCGCGAGCTGCGCAACCAGCTGTTGATCGCCAACGCGCGGTTGACCCGCCTGCAGACGGCTGCCTTGGACAACGCGCAGCTGCGCGAGCTGCTTAACGCGGCCGAGCGCAACGGCCTGGACGTGCAGTTGGCACCCATCCTCGATATCGACCTGGACCCAGTCAAACAGCGGCTGGTGCTGGATTCGGGCAGTCGTGCCGGCGTGCATGTCGGCCAGGCGGTGATTGATGCCGGTGGGCTGATGGGGCAGGTGATCGCGGTGACGCCCGCGCATTCGACCGTGCTGCTGCTGACCGATCCGGACCATGCAGTGCCGGTGGCGGTAGCGCGCAATGGCGTGCGGCTGATTGTCTACGGCCGTGGCGACCGCCTGGAACTGCGTGACATTCCGCTCAGCGCTGGCGTGGAAGTTGGCGATGAAATCGTCACTTCCGGCCTCGGCGGGCGTTTCCCGGCCGGCTTCCCGGTGGGCAAGATCCTGAAGTTGCGCCCTGACGATACCCATGCCTTCCTGGTTGGCGAGCTGGAACCAGCGGCCAAGCTGGACCGCGGCCGCAACGTGTTGTTGCTGCGCTCGGTACCGGCCCTGCCGCAGTTGCCGGATAGCAGCGTAATCGACCCCGTGCCGGATGGCGTGGCAGCGGGCGGCCCGCCAGCGGCCCCGGCCAATCGCATGGGTGCAGCGCTGGTTCCATCCACGGATGCTGCAGCCAGCCAGCCGGCTGCGGCTGCAACACAGCCCGCTGCTGCCGAAGGCCTGGCGCCGGTCGTGGCTCCACCGACAGCGCCAACCCGCGAATCCACCAGCCCGGCCACGCCTGTCACCACCGATAACCCGACCCCGCCGCAGGTGCGCCCATGAGTCGTCTGCGCACCAAAGGCTGGGTGATGCCGGTCAGTTTCGTACTGGCCTTGCTGCTGGCGCTGATTCCGCTGCCCGAACTGCTGTTGCCGGCGCGCCCGTACTGGCTGGCGCTGGTGCTTGCCTACTGGGTGATCGAAACCCCGGACAAGGTTGGGTTGGGCTTTGCGTTCTGCATTGGCCTGCTGGCCGATGTGATGTTTGGTGGCATTCTCGGTGAGCAGGCGATGCGGCTGGTGGTGATGGCCTTCATCCTGCAGCGCTTCCGTGCGCGCATCCGCTTCTTCCCGCTGTCGCAGCAGGCCTTGGCGATGGGCGGGCTGCTGTTCAACGACCGCGTGATCGATGCCGCCATCCACCTGCTGGTTGGCGAGCCATTGCTGCCGTGGAGCTACTGGGTGGCGCCGCTGCTGGGTATGGCCTTGTGGCTGCCGCTGTATGTGCTGCTGGACGCGGTACGACTGGGCAAGCGCGGGCGCTGACGATGGCGTCGCGCCGCCAGCACAAGAACACGCACGCAGAGGCCGAGCAGTTCCGGCGGCGTGCCGCGATCGGCTTCCTGGGTGTGCTGCTGACCCTGGGTTTCCTCGCCGGCTGGTATTTCAAGCTGCAGGTGCTGGACCACGACATCTACGCCACCCGTTCCGAGGCCAACCGCATCAAGGCGCGGCCGGTGGTGCCGGGGCGTGGCTTGATCTACGACCGCAACGGCCGCCTGCTGGCCGAGAACGTGCCGGCCTTCCGCCTGGACGTGACCGCCGACAAGGTCGCGGACATGGACGCCACTCTGGCCGGTTTGCAGAAGATCTTCTCGCTCAGCGAAGAAGACATCGAGCGCTTCAAGCAATCGCGCAAGGCCCGCCGTGGCTTCATGCCGGTGACGTTGAAGCTGCGGGTCAGCGACGACGAGATGGCACGCTTCGCGGTGGACCGCTGGCGTTACCCGGGCGTTGAGCTTGAGCCCTATCTGACCCGGCGTTACCCCTATGGCGATCTGTTCGGCCACATCATCGGCTACGTCGGCCGGGTCGATGACAAGGATCTGGAAGAGCTGGGCGAGGGCAATGCGGCGCTGACCCACATCGGCAAGTCCGGGCTGGAGCGTTTCTACGAAACCCAGCTGCGCGGCAAGATCGGCTACGAGCAGGTCGAGACCAATGTGCAGGGGCGTGCGATCCGCACGGTTGGGCGGGTGCCGGCGCAGTCGGGCACCGATCTGCGGCTGTCGATCGACGCTGACCTGCAACGCGCCATGGTGGCGGCGTTCGGCGAGCAGGAGGGGTCGGCAGTGGCGATCGATCCGCGCACCGGCGAGATCCTGGCCATGGTCAGCCTGCCGTCGTTCGATCCCAATCTGTTCGTCAACGGCATCTCCCACGCCGACTTCAAGGCACTCAACGAGAACCCGTCGCGACCGCAGTTCAACCGGCTGGTGCTGGGCGGCGTGGCACCGGGTTCGACGGTGAAGCCCTTCCTTGGCCTGGCTGGCCTGGACAGCGGCCTGCGCCGGCCCGAAGACAAGATCCTGTCGCGCGGCATGTTCTACCTGCCCGGCGTCAGCCGTGGCTGGGGTGACGCCAACCGTGGCGGCCATGGCTGGACCGATCTGCGCAAATCGATCACCCAGTCGGTCAATACCTATTACTACCAGCTCGGTATCGACATGGGCATCGAGCGCTATGACGACTACATGGGCAACCGCTACGGCTTTGGCCAGCCCACCGGCATTGATCTGGCTGGCGAGATCGGTGGCATTCTGCCGTCACCCGCAGCCAAGCTCAAAGCCAACAAGGAGCGCTGGTACCCGGGTGACACGGTCAATGCCAGCATCGGCCAGGGCTTGTGGAAAGTAACGCCGCTGCAGCTGGTGCGCGGTGTTGGTGGCCTGGCCACCGGCCAGCTGCGCACGCCGCACCTGGTGATGGAACAGCGCGCCGGCTTCGACCATGACTGGGCGCCAACGCAGCTGCAGGCAAGCAGGCCGATCAGCCCCAATCCGGCCAACGTGCAGGCAGTGCGCGAGGGCATGATGGGCACCATGCAGCCTGGCGGCAGTGGTTGGCGCTCCGCTGCCGGTGCGCAATACCGCATGGCGGGCAAGACCGGTACCGCGCAGGTCATCAGTCGCAAGGGCACGGCCGCGTTGAATCCGCGCAGCCTGCCGATGCACCTGCGCCACCGCGCGCTGTTCGTTGGTTTTGCGCCTGCCGAGGAACCCGTGATCGCTATTGCCATCGCGGTGGAAGGCGGCGGTTACGGTGGTTCTGCCGCCGCACCGATCGCGCGCAAGGTGTTTGATGCCTGGTTGCTCGGGGTGATGCCCGAAGGCCTGCAGCCGCTGGATGCCGAGCGTGGCACGGTGGCGGTGGGCGTGACGACGTTTGATACCGAGGATGCCAGTTGGCGCGCACGCGGTGAGCAGGTTGCGCCGCAGTTCGCCGATCTGCCGATCATGGTCGGCGCTCCGGCACCGCTGCCAGGCACGCCGCCGCAGCCTGCACCTGAAGCGCTGCCGGGCGTTGCGCCGGCAGTTGCGCGTCCGGCGGTGCCGGCGGCAACGACAGCGGAGGTGCGCCGATGAGGGATTTCCTGCGTTGGGCGTTGGAGATGGGTCAGCGCCTGACCCGTGGCCTGGACTGGCCGCTGCTGTTTGCCTTGCTCGCCTTGATGGTCATTGGCTTGTCGGTGCTGGACAGCGCCGGTGGCAGTGGCCTGGTGATGGCGCAGGGCGCACGTTTCGCAGTGGGCCTGGTGGCGATGTGGGCGATCTCGCGGGTGTCGATCCTGCGCATCCGCGCCTGGACGCCGATGATCTATGCCTTGTCGATGCTGCCGCTGCTGGCGGTGTTCGTGCTGGGCACCGGCAAGTACGGGCGGCAATGGTTGAACCTGGGCCTGTTCTATCTGCAGCCGGCCGAGCTGTTGAAAGTCAGCCTGCCGATGATGGTGGCCTGGTACCTCAACCGCATGCCCTTGCCGCCGCGTATTCCGGTGGTGCTGGTGGCAGCGCTGATCATTGGTGTGCCGACCGGGCTGGTGATGTTGCAGCCAGACTTCGGCACCGGTGTGCTGATCGCCGCCAGCGGTGCCTTCGTGTTGTTGCTGGCTGGCCTGCCGTGGTGGTGGGTAGGCGTGGGTGTGGGCGGTGTTGCCGCGGCTGCGCCGGTGGCCTGGTTCTGGCTGCTGCGGCCCTACCAGAAGGACCGCATCATGATGTTCCTCGATCCTGAGAGTGATGCGCTGGGCGCGGGCTGGAACATCATCCAGTCCAAGATCGCGATTGGCTCCGGAGGCTTCACCGGCAAGGGCTGGGGGCTGGGTTCGCAGTCGCACCTGAACTTCATTCCCGAGCAGACCACCGACTTCGCGTTCTCGGTGCTCAGCGAGGAGTACGGCTGGATCGGTGTGGCGATCGTGCTGGCCTTGTACCTGTTCGTGATCGGTCGTTGCCTGTGGATCGCGGTGGACTCGCGCGATACCTATTCGCGGCTGCTGGCAGGTGCCACCGGTCTGGCGTTCTTCGTCTACATCCTGGTCAACGGCGGCATGATTTCCGGATTGTTGCCGGTGGTAGGCGTGCCGATGCCGCTGATCAGTTATGGCGGCACCTCGGCGGTGTCGTTGTTGGCCGGCTTCGGGCTGGTGATGGCGGTGCGTGCGCATCGGCCGGTGCACGGCGGCTAGCGCAACGCTGTTGCGCGGATCATCTGTTTATCCGCGTCAATATTGCGAGCTTTGATCCAGATCAAACACCTGGCTTTACTAAACCTTCACACTACGCCCCGTCACCGGCGCGCTGTCCGCGCTGTGACTGCCGGCTCGCCGTATGGGGCAGCTGGCAGGTTGGCATCTGGCGGGATGACGGGGGGAGCCGTCGTCCCGGGTCCCCCGGAGGCTGACGCGAGTGTCGGTCATCTCAGCGGGATGGGGAGATGGCCGGCGCTCAATTTTTTTGCTTGGCCAACAATGGTCACGATCCGTTCTGAACCAGATGGTGGCCGATAGCCGGCGGCAACGCGCCGCCTATTCATCGGATGGCGTGAATCAAAGGGGGCTGGGGTGCTGGCGGGCGAAGCGTATTTTTCGCTTCAATCTTGTTGTGTTTCATGGTGTTATTGCGGGAAATTCATCTTTGACCTGCTAATCTCGCCCGATGATTAGACGCGCCCTGGTTTGCTGCCTCACCCTCGGCATGGTTGCCTGCGCAACCCAGCCGAAGTCTCCTACACCCCTGCCGGCCCCGGCGGAAACTCCGGTCAAGCCGAGCACTGGCCCGGCCGAAGCCGTACCCGAGGCCAAGGCCGCGTTGCCGCCGGTCGATCTGACGCCGGTGCCGTTCGAAATCGCCCGTGCCAATTTCGTGCGCGATACGGCGGCCAGGTACCGCATCGATCCGGCCTATATCGAAGCTACGCTCGCCCAGGCGCAGATCCGCGAGCCGATCATCGCCGCGATGTCGCGTCCGGCCGAGCGGGTCAAGCCGTGGAACGAATACCGGCCGATGTTCATCACCCAGGCGCGTATCGACGGTGGCCGTGCCTTCCTGGCGCAGCACCGCGATGAACTGATGCGGGTGCAGGAACGCACCGGCGTGCCGGCCGAAGTGATCGTCTCCATCATCGGTGTGGAAACCAGCTACGGCCGCAATGCCGGCAATCACCGCGTGCTCGACGCGCTGTACACGCTGGCCTTCAAATACCCGCGCAGCGGCGACCCGGCCAAGCTCGAGCGCGAAGTGCGCCGCGAACTATTCTTCCGTGATGAGCTGGCCAAGCTGTTCGAGCTGAGTGCGCTGGAAAAGCTCGACATCACCACGCTCAAGGGCAGTTACGCCGGGGCGATGGGCATGGGCCAGTTCATGCCATCCAGCTACCTGGACTTTGCCGTGGACGGCAATGGCGACGGCCGCCGTGACCTGTTCAACAGCTACGACGATGTGTTCTCGTCCATTGCCAATTACTTCGTCAAGAAGGGTGGCTGGATCCGCGGTGGCACTGTTGCGGTGCCGGCCACGCTGCAGGCTGGTTTCGAGGAGTTCAATCCCACTGATTGGACCCCGACCTACACCGTCACCGAGTTGGCCGCGCGTGGCTACCAACCGGTCACGCCGGTGCGTGCGGTCAATGCCAAGGCTACCCCGGTGACCCTGGAAGGCAGTGACGGCAAGCAGTACTGGCTGGGCTTCCAGAACTACTACGCAATCACCCGTTACAACATCTCCAAAATGTACGCGATGGCCGTGTTCCAGCTGTCCCAGGCCATCGCCGGCAAGGAGCTTCCCCCGGCATGAACATCAAGTGGCTGGTCCCTGCGTTGATCGTGCTCGGGCTGGCCGCCTGCAGCAGCGCCCCCAAGAAGTCGGCATCTGGTACTGCGGGTGCCAGTTCGGCATCGCGTCCGGCGACGGTGGTGCACGGGCGTGGCAGCGCACGAGGTGAGTGCCCTGAAGGCTCGCCGTATGCCAAGGCGCAGGAAGACCTGTCCACCCGCGGTAATTACACCGCTGGCGGTCTGTACAAGCCCGGTGTAAGCGACACCACGCCGAGCTATGTGCCCAACGTGAACTGCATTCCCGAGCCGTTGGTGACCAACGAGGCGCGCTCGGCGGTCGGCAATAGATCGCCGTATACGGTGCTGGGCAAGCAGTACCAGATCATGGACCGGGTCGATAACTACGTGGAGCAGGGCACTGCCTCGTACTACGGGCAGAAATTCCACGGGCGACTGACCTCCAACCGTGAGGTGTACGACATGTACGCCTTCACCGCCGCGCACAAGACCTTGCCGCTGCCGAGCTTCGCGCGGGTGACCAACCTGGACAATGGCGAGTCGGTGATCGTGCGCGTCAATGACCGCGGTCCCTTCCATGAAGGCCGCGTCATCGATCTCAGCTACGCCGCTGCAGTGCGGCTGGGCATCACCCAGCGCGGCACCGGCCGGGTTGAAGTGCATGGCCTGACCCCCGGCAGCGAGAACCTGCAGGCCTCCGGCGACAGCCGTCGCGCCCGTCGTGAACGGGCGCCTGCGACGCTTGCCGCGGCTGTACCGGCAACGCGGCCCGCCGCGGCCAGCCCCAGCCGCATGGACCAGCTGGTCGAGAAGCTGCCGACCGCACCGGCACGTCCGGTTGCCGGCAATGCCGATCACTTCGAGGCCTGGATGAAGGACAACGGCGTGCGTGTCGCGACCGGTCGTCCGGCCACTACCAGCGCTGCCAGCACTGCGTCTGCGCCGGTCAGCGTTCAGGCGCTGCCCGCATCGTCGGAACTGCTGCAGTTCACCCCGCCGCCGGGCGTTGCGGGCGCGTCAGCACCGGTTTCCAAAGCCGTGCCAGCAGCACAGCCTGACCCCGCTTCCCGCGCACTGGGTGCGATCCTGCTGCAGGTGGCCAGTTTCTCCAATCGTGACAACGCCGCGCGGGCCTTGGGCCAGCTGTCGTCTGCCGGTATCGTCGGGGCCAGCCTCAGTGACATCGTCAGTGGTGGCCGTACCCTGTGGCGCCTGCGTGTGCCGGCCAGCGACAGCAGCAGTGCCACGGAACTTGCCGGGCGCATTGCCGGTCTTGGATTTGGCCTGCCGCAAGTGGTTCGCGATTAACCCCAGCCATACCGGGGTGCCGCCAGCTGGCTGGCGTCGCCCTACAATGACTCCCCGAATTTTCTTCCTCGTCCATCAGGAACCGTTTTCCGATGAAATTCCGTTTTGCCGCCGCTGCACTGGCCACCACGCTCGTCGTGGGTCTGGCCTCCGCTCAGACCCCCACCCCGACGCCGACCCCCGCGCCGGCCGCAGCTGCCGCTCCGGCACAGGTGGCTACGCCGCCGGCACCGGTCCCGACCACGGCCACGGCATGGGTGCTGATGGATTACGCCACCGGCCAGGTGCTGGCAGGTGAGAACATCCATTCGCCGCTGCCGCCGGCCAGCATCACCAAGGTGATGACGTCCTACGTGTTGGCTGCGGAAATGAAGACCGGCAAGATCAAGCCGGACGACCAGGTGATGATGAGCGAGCGCGCCTGGCGCGAAGGCGGCGCAGGCACCGATGGCAGCTATAGCGGCTTCCCGGTCAACCAGACCGCGCGTCTGGAAGACATGGAAAAGGGCATGGCGATTCAGTCCGGCAACGATGCGGCAATCGCCCTGGCCGAGCATGCGGCTGGCAGCCAGGAAGCCTTCGCGGCGCTGATGAACAGCTACGCGGCCAAGATCGGCATGAAGGACTCGCATTTCGTCAACGCACACGGTTTGAACGCCGAGGGCCACCAGTCCAGCGCCTACGACCTGGCCTTGCTGGGCCGCGCCTTCGTGCGCGACTACCCGGAGACCTATGCGTACAACAAGATCAAGGAATTCACGGTAGGCAAGATCACCCAGCCGAACCGCAACCTGCTGTTGTGGCGTGACCAGAGCGTGGACGGCATCAAGACCGGGCACACCTCGGCTGCCGGTTACTGCCTGCTGAGCTCGGCGCAGCGCGGTGACCAGCGTCTGGTGGCGGTGTTGATGGGTGGTGCATCGGAGAAGCAGCGTGCTGACGACAGCCTGGCATTGTTGAACTGGGGTTTCCGTTTCTTCGAAACCCATCGCATGTATGAGCCGGGCAAGGCAGTGACCACGCAGCATGTGTGGAAGGGTGCGGCCGATGAGGTGCAGTTGGGTGTGGCGCAGCCGATGTTGGTGAGCGTGCCGCGCGGCCGTTACAACGATCTGAAGCCGTCGATGGACGTGCCGAAGGAGTTGGTGGCGCCGATCACTGCAGGTCAGCAGATTGGTACGGTCAAGGTGTCGCTGGATGGCAAGGTGGTTGCCGAGGCGCCGTTGGTGGCCGTGCAGGCGGTGGAAGAGGGTGGTTTCTTCAAGCGTCTGTGGGATGCCTTCATGATGTGGTGGAAGTCCGAGTAAGGGCTTTCACAGGCTGAAAAGCCGAGCGGCGTTGCGGTGTTCTGTCGACTGGAGTCCAGGTCGATGGGGCGCAGCAACGCCGCTTTTGTTTTGTCTACGAAGTGGCGCAGCTCCGCTCCCATCCTTTGCCAAGTGCAGCTGTGCTCCCTCCCTTTGCCGCAGGCAAGGGGAGGGCCGGGGAGGGGTGGCTTTTGCTGTTGCTGTTGCTGTTGCCGTTGCTTCGGCCTTTGACGTTGACTCACCGGGCCCCTTCCGCAGCGACGGAGCCAGTGGGAAGAACCCGAAGGGCGACGTGCATGGATGCACGTCGTTTTTCGCCACGACAGGGATGTCGTG
The DNA here is from genome assembly GCF_056760135.1 of Stenotrophomonas sp. STEN023. NCBI lineage: Bacteria > Pseudomonadati > Pseudomonadota > Gammaproteobacteria > Lysobacterales > Lysobacteraceae > Stenotrophomonas > Stenotrophomonas sp. STEN023. Next base: position 11,993 of record NZ_JBRREF010000120.1, read on the forward strand.
TCGAAAAATCCCGCTGGCGGAGTGAACCCGCGTCGCGTAGCGGCGTGGGCGCGTAGGCAGGGTGTGCTTGACCAGCCATTCGGCTGTTGAGGAGCTCTTCTTTTGGTTATCTTTTCTTTGCACAAGCAAAGAAAAGTAACTCGCTCCCCGAAGGGGAGTGAAAGCTCTTGCTCTTGCTGTTGCTCCTGCACTTGCAATTGCACATGCGCGTGCTCAGGCGCATGCCCATACAATAGCCCAT
>NZ_JBRREF010000121.1:0-11494 GCF_056760135.1 Stenotrophomonas sp. STEN023
GGTGCGGGTTGGGTTTCTGGGGGGGGCGCTTTTCCGCGGGGCCCGCTATATACCGTCGGGTTTTCCCCCTTTTATTTTTTTGGGGGGCGGGGCGGCCCCCCCCCAAGCCGGTGCCCCATCAGGTCACCGGCTTGCCTGCAGTTCATTGATATCGGCTTCGCGGCTTACGCCGCTCCCACAAGAACACCGATATAGCCCGGGAAAGCCCCTTGCCGAGCATGGCTCGGCACTACAGGGGTTTGTCTTCCGCGGCGGGCTTTTCTTTGGCTTCTGGCTTCGTGGTCTCTGCCGGCTTCGCGGCCTCCGCCGGTGCAGCAGGCTTCGCTTCTGCAGCAGGCTTCGCCTTTGCCGCCGCTGCAGCCTGCGCCGCCGCCACCGAGCCTGGGTGCTTGAGTTCCTGCAAGGCCGACTGGATCGGGGCGTCGCCCGGCAACACCACGCCGGCCTTGCTGCCAACCGCTTCGTCGTCACCACGCAGGTGGCCCGGCAGCTTGGCTTCGCTGTAGTCGCTCAGACTGGCCGGCAGGTCGTTCGGGGTGTTGGCCGGATCCGGCATCAGTTCCACATCCGGCACGATGCCGGTGGCCTGGATCGAACGACCGCTGGGCGTGTAGTAACGGGCGGTGGTCAGCTTGACCGAGTCGCCGTTGTCCAGCGGCAGCACGGTCTGCACCGAACCCTTGCCGAAGCTGCGGCTGCCGACCACGCGGGCGCGGCCGTTGTCACGCAGCGCGCCGGCCAGCACTTCCGAGGCGCTGGCCGAGCCGGCGTCGGCCAATACCACCAGCGGTGCGCCCTTGAGCAGGTCGCCCGGGGTGGCGTCGAACTTGGCATCGCTGATCGAGATGCGGCCGCGGGTGCTGACGATGCCGCCCTTCTCCAGCAGATCATCGGCCACCTGCACCGCGGCGGTGAGCAGGCCGCCCGGATTGCTGCGCAGGTCCAGCACCAGGCCCTTCAACTTGCCACCGGCCTGCGCCTGCAGCTGGTTCAACTGCTTCTGGAAATCAGCGCCGGTGTCGGCCTGGAAGGTGCTGATGCGGATATAGCCATAACCCGGCTCCAGCATCTTGCTGCGCACGCTGGTGACGCGGATGGTCTCGCGCATCACGGTGACATCGAAGGGCTTCTGCTCGCCACGGGCGATGGTCAGCACCACCGCGCTGCCAGCCTTGCCACGCAGCGGCTCGCTGGCATCGATGGCATTGATCGGGGTGCCGTCGATGGCCACGATCAGGTCGCCGGCCTGCAGCCCGGCGCGGGCGGCCGGGGTATCGTCGATCGGCGATACCACCTTCAAGGTGTTGTCCTGCTGCAGCACCTCCACACCGATGCCTTCATAGGCACCGCTGGTCTGCTCGTCAAAGGCTTCGGCGTCTTCCTTGTCGAAGTAGGTGCTGTGCGGGTCCAGCTCCAGCAGCAGGCCGCGCACGGCCGACTGCATCAGCTTCTTGTCATCCACCGGGTCCACATAGGCCGCGCGCACGGCGTTGTAGACGCCGACGAAACGACGTATCTCATCCAGCGGCACGCGTGAGGTGACCGATTCCTTGGCATCGGGATCGTCTGCCCTGGACACCTTGTCCGGGGCGCTCTGGGCCAATGCAACAGCCGGTGACAGGGCCAACAGCAGGGCAGCAGCAAGACGGGCTACACGCATGAACCACTCCATGAGAAAACGGGTGCGCAGCAAACACGCAGGTCCCGATTATGCGCGAAGCCCGGCTAAATTCTCGTTGAACCGGTGGCGCTGCCTGCGCCAGCACTCAGCGGGGGTTACTGCCGCTGCAACCAGGTTGCAGGATCCACCGGCTGGCCGTTGCGGCGCAGTTCAAAATACAGCGCGGTCACGCCCTGCCCACCGGAGTTACCGACCTTGGCTACCGCGTCGCCGCGCTTGATGGTGGCACCGGCATCCTTCAGCAAGGTGTCGTTGTGTGCGTACAGGCTCATGTAGCCGTTGCCGTGGTCGACGATCAGGATCATGCCGTAGCCGGTCATCCAGTCGGAGAACACCACCGTGCCATCGGCCACGGCGGTCACGGTGCTGCCAGCAGGCGCGCCGATCAGCACACCAGCGCTGTTGCGGCCATCCGGCAGGCGACCGCCGTAACGGGCCAGCAGGTTGCCCGATAGCGGCCAACCCAGACCACCAACCCGTGGTGCCGGCGCGTTGGCGACCACCCGCGGCGGCACCTTGCCCGGCGTGGCCCGGGCCGGGCTGCGCGTGCTGCCGCTGTTGGCAGCTGCGGCCTGCCGCGCCTGCTCGGCGGCACGACGGGCGGCCGCACGGCGCTCGGCTTCGGCACGGGCAGCGGCGGCACGCAGGCTGGCCAATACCTGCTCCAGCGCGCGCGCGTCCTTGCCCAGCGCCTGCTCGCGCTCGCTGCGATCCTGATAGCGGCTGTCCAGCTCGGTCAGCACGCTGGCGCGCTGGCGGCGGTCCTGGGCCAGGGCAGCAGCCTGCTGGCGCTGCTGCTCGCGGGCCTGCTCCAGTTCCTTGCTACGGGCGACGATCTGCTGCTCGGTGCTGGTCAGCGCCTGCAGGTCGGTGGTCAGACTGGTGATCGCACGGGCGCGCTCACGCTGCAGATAGCGGTGATAGGCCAGCTCGCGATTGGCATCGGCGACGGTGTCCTGCGACAGCAGCAGCTTCAATGGTGCGTGGTTGCCCAGCTGGTAAGCGCCGCGCAGCAAGGTTGCCAGTTGCTGGCGCTGCTGGGCCAGGCCGCTTTCCAGCGTGGTTCGGCGCTGCTGCAGTGCACTCAATGTCTGCTGCTCCCGCTGCACGGCGGCCTCAGCCTCGGCCACCGCACGGCCACTGCGGGCGACCTTCTGGTCGGCGTCACGCAGGCGCTGGTTGGCTTCACCACGCTGCCCTTCCAGCTGGCGCCGCTCCTGCGACACGCTCTTGAGCTCGCCGCGCAGTTGCTGCAGTTTCTTCTCGGTATCACGCGAGTTGTTCTGCGCCAGCAGCGGCCCGGCCAGCAGGGCCAGGACCAGCAGGCAACTGCCACGCCACTGCGGCAGGGCCGCAAGCCGATGGGGACGGGGCTGGTGACTGGGCTGGCGCAAAGAGGTTCCAGTGACTTCAGGCAGATGCGGATTGTACCCAAGCGTGGTGCCATGCCACCCAGTCCATCGACATTTCCACAGTGGAGATCTCATGAAACGTCTATTTCTGCTCCTGCTGCTGAGTGCCAACGCCCCGCTGGCACTGGCCAGCGACGACATCAGCAAGGTCAACGGCAGCATCCAGACCCAGAGCAACACCACTTACGGCGACCTGGACACGGTCAACGGCAGCATCCAGCTGGCCAGCAATGTGCAGGCGCGTGGCGTTGAAACCGTCAATGGCGGCGTGCGCACCGAAGACAACGTGCAGGCGCGCAACATCGAAACCGTCAACGGTGCGATCCGCGCGGGCCGCAACCTGGTCATCAGCCGTGGCCTGGTCACCGTCAACGGCGGCATCTACGTCGACCGCGGCGGCCGCATCGGCGGTGGTGTTGAAACCGTCAACGGCAGCATCGGCCTGGTCGCCACCCAGGTGGATGGCGACATCGAGACCGTCAACGGCGACATCACCGTTGGCATCGATTCAGTTGTCAAAGGCGGCATCAAGGTCAACCGTCCCTCGTTCGGCATCTCGCTGACCGCACCGCGCAAGCCACGGATCGTGATCGGCCCGAACGCGGTGGTCGAAGGCTCGCTGGTGTTCGAGCGCGAGGTTGTGCTGCTGGTACACGACTCGGCGAAGATCGGTCCTGTGACCGGTGCCACGCCACAACGTTTCGACAGTGAAACCGCGCCACGCTGAACGCGCATTGCAGGCCAATCCTGCCTAGAATCCGGGTTCGACCTTGCAATCCGGAGTTCTCATGCAACGCAAACTGTTGTTGTGCCTGGCCGCGACCGCGGCGCTGGCCGCCTGCAAGCAGGAGGCACCGGCACCGGCGGCCTCCGCGCCCGCCCCTGCACCGCCGCCGGCGCATACCTTTGCCGGTGGCATCAATGCCGCCGACTTCGGCGAGCTGGTGAAGACCCTGGCCTCGGATGAATTCGAAGGCCGCGCCCCGGGCAGCAATGGCGAAGAACTGACGGTCAACTACATCCGCGACCAGATGCAGCGCATCGGCCTGCAGCCGGGCAACGGCGACAGCTGGTTCCAGGAAGTGCCGATGACCGAAACCACGGCAGATCCGGCCACCGTGCTGAAGATCCAGCAGGGCGGCGCCAACCGTGACCTGGTGTTTGGCACCGACATGGTGATCGGCACCCGCAGCGGCCAGCCGGAAATCAAGATCGACAACAGCGATCTGGTCTTCGTTGGTTATGGCGTGGATGCACCCGAGCAGAACTGGAACGACTACACCGGCCAGGATTGGAAGGGCAAGACGGTGGTGATGTTCGTCAACGACCCCGGCTTCCACACCGACGATGCCAAGTTGTTCGATGGCAAGCGCATGACCTATTACGGGCGCTGGACCTACAAGTTCGAGGAAGCTGCGCGCAAGGGCGCCGCCGCCGCGCTGATCGTGCACGACAGCGCTGGTGCCTCCTATGGCTGGGACGTGGTGAAGAACTCCTGGGGCGGTGCGCAGTACGACCTGCCCGCAGCAGAAGACAGCCAGCCGCGCCTGCAGGCACAGGGCTGGCTCAGCGCCGAGGCCGCACGCAAGCTGTTCGCCGATGCCGGGCTGGACCTGGACAAGGCCTACAAGGACGCCAGCAAGCGTGGCTTCAAGCCGGCACCGTTGAACGCGCAGCTGTCGCTGGACCTGAAGAGCACCATCGCGCAGAAGAAGTCGCGCAACGTGGTCGGCGTACTGCCGGGCAGCAAGCGTGCCGACGAAGCCGTGCTGTACATGGCGCACTGGGACCACCTGGGCAAACACGAGGGCGAGCAAGGCGACAACATCTACAACGGTGCGGTCGACAACGCGACCGGCGTGGCCGGCATTCTTGAAGTGGCCGATGCGATGGCCCACCAGCAGACCCCGCCGGAACGCTCGGTGGTGTTCCTTGCAGTGACGCTGGAGGAATCGGGCCTGCTCGGTTCGCAGTACTACGTGAACCACCCGACCTTCCCGCTGGACAAGATTGCCGGCGTGATCAACATCGATGCGATGTCGGTCAATGGCCGTGCGCGTGACCTCACTGTCACCGGCTTCGGCAGCTCCGAGCTGGAAGACCTGCTCAAGCCGCTGGCCGCCAAGCAGGGCCGTACCCTGCATGCGGAAAGCTCGGTGCAGAGCGGCTTCTACTTCCGCTCCGATCACTTCAACTTCGCCAAGGCCGGCGTGCCTGCGCTGTATGCGGATGGCGGCGAAGACCTGATCGACGGCGGCGTCGAGGCCGGCAAGCGTGCCGCCGAAGGCTATGGCAAGGACCGTTACCACGGCCCGAAGGACGAGTACGATCCGGCCACCTGGAAGCTCGACGGCATCGTCGAAGACCTGGAACTGTTGTACGGCGTTGGCCAGCAGCTGGCCGGCGGCGACGCCTGGCCGAACTGGTACGAAGGCAACCCGTTCAAGGCCAACCGCGACGCGATGATGAAGAACAAGGACAGCAACGCGGCCAAGTAAGCTGCCGCTGATCGCGAGAACGGCGCCCTTGGGCGCCGTTCTTGTTTGGGTTGATACCTGTTACGGCGCTACGCACCAATCAGCAGCAGACACGTTGATGCAGAGCCGCTAACGTCAGCACTTCCCCGCCAACCCGCAGGTCGCTCGAAATGCTGCACCACGTTTCCTTCCCGGTACGCGACCTTGCCCTGAGCGGCGCGTTCTACGATGCCGCGCTGGGCGCGCTGGGTTTTCGCCGCGTATTCGAAGATGACACCGCCATCGGCTATGGCCTCGTCGACGATGAAGACCTGTTCTGCCTGAAGCTGCGTGATGACGCCAGCGCTGCAAGTGCGGGCTTTCATCTGGCCTTCGCCGCACCGGATCGCTCTGCCGTTGACCGTTTCCATGCGACTGCGCTGGCCATCGGCGGCAGCGACAACGGTGCACCGGGCCTGCGTCCGGACTACGGCGCGCACTACTACGCGGCGTTCCTGATCGACCCGGACGGGCATCGCATCGAAGCCGTCATCAACCGCTGAGTGGCGTAGCCCGGGTAAGCGCAGCGCACCCGGGAGCAGGAGATACGGCGGTCATTACCCTATGCGCCAACAGCCCCGGGGGCGCGGCGCTTACCCGGGCTACGGCGAGCACTGTTCACGCGTTCGGCAAGGCCAAACGTGCCATGCGCGCCTTGCGCACACCCGCCACCGCGAATACCACCAGGCCAGCCCAGATCAGGCTGAAACCAACCAGCTGGTTGGCATTGAAGGCTTCGCGGAACACCAGCACACCGACCAGGAACTGCAGGGTCGGCGCAATGTACTGCAGCAGGCCGACCACGGTCAGCGGCACCCGCCGCACGCCGAAGGCGAAGGCAATCAGCGGGATCGCGCTGACCGCACCGGCCAGCACCAGCAGCACGTCGTTGCCGACGCCCCAGCCGGAAATGAAACCGCCGCCATGGCCGGCCTCGGCCCAGATCACATAAGCCAGCGCCGGTGCCACCATGAACAGGCTTTCCACGCCCAGCCCGCTCACCGCATCGACAACCACCAGCTTGCGCAGCAGGCCATACAGGCCAAAGGTGATGGACAGGCCAATCGCGATCCACGGCGGACGGCCGCTCTGCCAGGTCAGCCAGGCCACGCCCAGCGCCGCCAGCGCCACCGCCAACCACTGCAGCTTGCCGAGCCGCTCACCGAGCACCATCACCCCGAGCAGCACGCTCAGCAGTGGGTTGATGAAGTAGCCAAGACTGGTTTCGACCACGTGGCCGGCATTCACCGCCCAGATATACAGGCTCCAGTTCAACGCGATCAGCAGACTGGACAACCCCAGCAGCCAGAACCGCCGTGGCGTTGCCCATACCTCGGTCAACCAGCCCCAGCCGCGCACGATGCCCAGCCCACCGACCAGCAGCACCGCGCTCCAGACAATGCGGTGGGCAATGATCAGGAACGACGGCACCTCCTTGAGCAGGTGCCAGTACAGCGGGAACAGGCCCCAGATGACGAAGGCCAGGGTTGTGGCCCACAGGCCGTTACGGGTTTCGCTGTTGCTGTTCATGCGCGACGCAGCCTTGCAAGGGTGATGACCACGACGCCGGCCAGGATCACCGCCATCGCGCCAAGATCGGAAACACTGAAACGCTCATGCGCGATCCACGCGCCCAGCGCCACGGCAATCACCGGATTGACGTAGGCATAGCTGCTGGCCAGCACCGGGCGCACGTTGTGCAGCAGCCACACATAGGCGGTGAAGGCGATGATCGAGCCGAATACGGTCAGGTAGCTCACCGACAGCAGACCCTGCAGGTTGGGCAGCGCACTGATGCGCTCGCCGCGCAGCAGGCCGACGCTGATCAGCACCACACCACCACACAGCATCTGCCCGGCGGCGGTCATGAACGGCGATGGCAGGTCGCGCCCTCGTGACCAGATCGAACCACCGGCCCAGCCCAGCGGTGCGATCAGCAACAGGATCAGCCCGGTCGGCGTTGCAGTCAGGCTGCTGCCGGCATTGAGCCAGACCACACCGACAAAACCAATGGCAATGCCCAGCCATTCGCCCAGCGTGGCCCTCTCGCCACGGATGGCCGAGAACAGCGCCATCCACAACGGTACCGAAGCCACCGCCACCGCTGCCAGACCGGAGGACACATCACGTTCGGCCAGCACCACCATGCCATTGCCGAGGAACAGCAGGCACACCCCCATCACCGCCACCGTCTTCCACTGCGCCCGGGTCGGCGCGGCGACGCCACGCCAACGCAGGAAGGCGTACAGCAGGCTGCCGGCGAGCAGGAAGCGCGTGCCGGAGATCACCGTCAGCGGCGGCAGCCCGCTTTCCAGCGCGAGATGAATGCCGAGATAGGTCGACCCCCACACCACGTAGACCAGGAACAAGGCCAAGACAACAAGGCCACCCCTGGGAGGAGCAGCCGGCGTGGATACGGGGGAGGACATGAGGCGGTGCCACCATTCGGGGGAAGGTGAATTCTAGGCCACCCGGGCACAGAGATCAGTCTGAAAAACGGCATGCTGTATTCGTTTGGCAGCTTACCTACATCATCCATACATGGTCTGCGCTAGCGTGAAGGCAACCGCCACGCCAGCACCGCGTGCATCGCCCGGCCATTGCCCCTCAAGCGAGGACAGCTCCTGCATGAACACCTCCACCGCCAGCGCACCGGCAGCATCCGACCGCGCCGCCCTGCGTCGCTCCATCTCCAACACCTTGAAAGGTTCGGCCGGCAATCTGGTCGAGTGGTATGACGTCTATGTGTACTCGGTGTTCGCGGTGTACTTCGAGTCGCAGTTCTTCTCGGCCGCCGACAAGAACTCCACGATCTACGTGTGGGCGATCTTCGCCGCCACCTTCCTGATGCGGCCGATCGGCGCCTGGTACTTCGGTCGTTTCGCCGACCGCTATGGCCGACGCCGCGCACTGACGGTATCGGTGACGGTGATGGCGGCCTGCTCGTTCCTGATCGCGATCACCCCGACCGCCGCCCAGATCGGTGGCGCGGCGGCGCTGATCCTGTTGTTCGCGCGGCTGGCGCAGGGTTTCGCCACCGGCGGCGAATACGGCACCAGTGCAACCTATATGTCCGAAGCGGCCATTCCGGGCCGCCGCGGCTTCCTGTCCTCGTTCCACTACGTCACCCTGGTCGGCGGCCACGTACTGGCACAGCTCACCCTGCTGGCAATGTTGTTGTGGTGGGACAAACCCGAGATCTCCGCCTGGGGCTGGCGCATCGCCTTCGGCATCGGCGGCATTGCCGCCATCGTGGTGTTCTGGTTGCGCCGGAGCATGGACGAATCGCTGACCTCCGACTCCATCGAAGCAGCGAAGGATGGCCGCGCCAAGGCTTCCGGCTCGATGTACGAGCTATTCGTGCATCAATGGCGACCGTTGCTGTTGTGCTTCCTGATCACCGCAGGCGGCACCGTCGCCTTCTACACCTATTCGGTGAACGGACCGAAGATGATCCAGAGCGCGTTCGCCGGCAACGATGTGATGACCGGCACCGTGATCAATCTGGGCGTACTCACCTTCCTGATGCTGCTGCAGCCGGTCGGCGGCTGGCTGTCGGACATCGTTGGCCGCAAGAGCCTGCTGGTGTTCTTCGGCGTCGGCGGCGTGCTCTACAGCTGGTACATGATCACCCAGCTGCCACAGCAGCATGATCCGCTGATGGCCTTCCTGGTGTTGGCAGTCGGCTTCGTCATCCTCACCGGTTACACCTCGATCAACGCCGTGGTGAAAGCCGAGCTGTTCCCCACGCATGTGCGTGCACTGGGCGTGGGCTTTGGCTATGCGATGGCCAATTCGTTGTTTGGCGGCACGGCACCGCTGCTCTATCAGGGCGCGTTGAAGACCGGGCATGTGGATACGTTTGCGATCTACGTTACTGCGGTGATCGCCGTGTCGCTGGTGGTCTATGTGTTCTTTCTGCAGAACAAGGGGCCGAACTGGTTGGATGGTACGCGGCGGTAAGGCAGTACAACCAATGGAGCCAACGTGGCTTTGGGCTTGGACGAGGGCAAAAAAAAGCCGGCGGACCAAGTCCGCCGGCCTTCTCATCACTCAGCGCCGAGCGGAATCACTCGCTTCACGCGCAGCCTCGAACTCCGCGCCCTTCTGCCAGGTCGGCCACTTCCTGCTGTTGGCCAGCTCCAGACCCATGTCATAAACCAGCAAGGTATCGGCGGCCAAACCACGCGCATCCCACTGCGGCGACCACGCATCGCAGGCCTGGTGATAGCACTTGGCGAAATAGGCATCACGCAGCGCGCGGCCGGCGGCAACGCCGCCGTCCAGCTTGTCCAGGCCTGCACCGACGGTGATCGCCGGCACGCCCTTGCGGGCAAACGCGAAATGGTCGGCGCGGTAGAAGAAACCGGCTTCCAGGTTCGGATCCGGCGACCAGCGACGGCCACGTGCCTGTGCAACGCGCTGCACATCGTCTTCCAGCGAAACCCGGCCATTGCCCCAGGTCGCGATGTCGGCGGTTTCACCGTCCGGGCTGAACATCTCGATGTTCAATACCGCCGCGGTGGTCTCCAGCGGTGCCAGCGGGTGCGCGGCGTAATAGCTGGCCCCAAGCAGGCCCTTCTCTTCAGCCGTCAACGCGATGAAGTACAGCGAACGCTGCGGACGCGGGCCGGCGGCGAATACGCGGCCCAGTTCCAGCACCGAGGCCACGCCGGTGGCGTTGTCGATGGCACCGTGACGCACGGTCTGGCCGGTAGCGTCCGCCTGGCCGATGCCGAAGGCGTCCCAGTGCGCGGAGAAGATCACCGATTCCTGCGGATGGCTGCTGCCTTCCAGCTTGGCCACCACGTTACGGGTGACCACGCGCTCGCGCTTGACCCAGAAGCTGGTGGTGAGGCTCGCGTCGCCGAGCTCAACAGGACGGAAGTCGGCCTTCATCGCCTTGCGCTTCTCGGCCTCGAAGTCCAGCCCGGCAGCGCTGAAGATGCGTTCGGCCAGGGCCCGCTGCATCCAGCCGCGTACCGGCGTATGCGCGGCCAGTGCCTCGTCCTGGCTGCGTTCGATATCGAACAGCGGCGAAGTGCCTGATGCCTTCACCGTTGCCCACGGATAGGCGGCAGGTGCGGTCTCGTGCACGATCAGCACGCCCTCGGCGCCGCGGCGTGCGGCTTCCTCGAATTTATAGGTCCAGCGGCCGTAATAGGTGACCGCCTTGCCGTCGAAGGCGCCCGGTGCATCGGTCTCGAAGTCGGCGTCATTGATCAGCACGACGGCGATCTTGCCACTCAGGTCCAGCCCCTTGTAATCGTCCCAATGCCGTTCCGGCGCGGAGATGCCGTAGCCGATGAACACCAGCGGCGTATCCTGCTGATCGACCACACCGAACGGGCTCAGGCTCTGCAGGGTGATGTCTTCACCGTTGACCAGCGGCACCGACTTGCCGTTCAAGTTCAGGCTGGCCTGTACCGGGCCGTCGACAGTGGCGCGGACCAGCGGTACTTCCTGCACCCAACTGCCGTCCTTGCCGCCCGGCTGCAGGCCAGCCTTGCGGAACTCGTCGACCAGATAGTCCACCGTGCGCTGCTCACCGGCCGAGGCCGGGGCACGCCCTTCGAACTCGTCCGAGGCGAGGATACGCACGTGCCGCGACAGTGCTTCCGGATCGATGCCACCGCCGGGCAGGTCATTGGCCGCCGAGGCAATGCCGCCGACAAACAGGCAGGAGGACAGCAGCAGGATGCGCATCGGGTTCACGGCAACTACCAACGACAGAATGAATGGCAGATTCTAACCGCCATTGCGCTTGTAGGCGCGACAGCGCTGTAGTGCCGAGCCATGCTCGGCAGGGGTTCTACCGGGAAGGCCTTGGTAGTGCCGAGCCATGCTCGGCAGAAGCTTTACCTGTGGAGCCCCTTGCCGAGCAT
>NZ_JBRREF010000122.1:0-11445 GCF_056760135.1 Stenotrophomonas sp. STEN023
CGCGCTGCTCCTTGCGGCCGGCCCCGCGGGGCGGGTGGGGCGGGCGCTCGCGCGGCGGCCCCTTCCCGGCCCCCCCCCACTACAAGACAACACAAATCAAAACAGGCGCCTTTCGGCGCCTGTTTTGATTTCAAACCAAGGGCGGTAAACCTCAGCCCTTGATCACGCCCAGCTCAAGACCAATCCGGGTGAAGGCATCGATCGCGCTGTCCAGGTGCGCGCGGCTGTGCGCGGCGCTGATCTGGGTGCGGATGCGGGCCTGCCCCTTCGGCACCACCGGGAAGAAGAAACCGATCGCATAGATGCCTTCTTCCAACAGACGCTGAGCGAACTTCTGCGCCAGCGGTGCGTCGTACAGCATCACCGGGCTGATCGGATGCACGCCCGGCTTCACGTCGAAACCGGCGGCGGTCATCTTCTCGCGGAAGTAAGCGGTGTTCTCGCGCAGCGTTTCACGCAGGTCATCGGCGGCGGCAAGCATCTCGAACGCCTTGATGCCGGCGGCAACCACATGCGGCGGCAACGAGTTGGAGAACAGATAGGGACGCGAGCGCTGACGCAGCAGTTCGACGACCTCGGCGCTGGCGCAGGTGAAGCCGCCCAGTGCGCCGCCCATGGCCTTGCCCAGGGTGCCGGTGATGATGTCGATCTTGTCGAGCGCGCCCTTCACTTCGGCCGAACCGCGGCCGGTGGCACCGAGGAAGCCGGTGGCATGGCATTCGTCGATATGCACCAGCGCGCCGTACTTCTTCGCCAGCGCGGTGATTTCATCGAGTGGGGCGATGAAGCCGTCCATCGAGAATACGCCGTCGGTGGTGATCAGCTTGGTCTTGCAGCCAGCTGCATCAGCGGCCTGCAGCTGCGCTTCCAGGTCGGCCATGTCGCAGTTGGCGTAGCGGAAACGCTTGGCCTTGCACAGGCGCACGCCATCGATGATGGAGGCGTGGTTCAGTGCATCGGAGATGATCGCGTCGTTTTCGCCCAGCAGCGGCTCGAACAGGCCGCCGTTGGCATCGAAGCAGGCCGCGTAAAGGATGGTGTCGTCCTTGCCGAAGAACCCGGCAATCTGCTTTTCCAGCTGCTTGTGCAGGTCCTGGGTGCCGCAGATGAAGCGCACCGAGGCCATGCCGAAGCCGTGGCTGTCCAGGGCGTCTTTGGCCGCCTGGATCAGGTCCGGGTGATCGGCCAGGCCCAGGTAGTTGTTGGCACAGAAATTCAGCACCGTGCGGCCGTCGTCGAGGGTGATCTCGGCCGACTGCGGGCTGGTGATGATGCGTTCGGACTTGAACAGCCCCTGCGCGCGGATGGCGTCCAGTTCCTCGGCGTAGTGCCGGGTCAGCGGGGAGATGTTCGCGGTTTCGGTCATGGCAGGGTCTTGCGGTCAAGTGGAACGCCAATTTTAGCCTTCCCCGTGTCCCGGCGCTGTCGTCATGCGCAAAGGCTATAAGCGGCGCGGCCTAAGTCATTTCTCGCTGGCCGGTGTGCGCCCGCAGCATCGTCATCACACCCACCCAACAGGAGACGCCGATGACCGCCATACGCCCCCCATTCACCCTGCCAACCAGGAAGCTGTTGTCTCTAAGCCTGGCCCTGGCGGCGTGTGGGGCGGGGTCATCGGTGCAGGCGCAGCAACTCACCGTCGAGCAGTTGCAGGAGCGCCTGCAGCGATTGGAGCGTTTGGCCGGCGTCAGTGATGGTGCGACCGAAGGCGTAGGACTGGCCGATCTGGACCAGCGCCTGCGCATCCTCGAGCGACGCCTTGAGCTCGGGGAAGAAGAGCGCGTTGCCGCTGCCAAGGCTGCGCCGAAGATAACCGTCGACCAGAAGGGCGCTTCGTTCAAATCTGGCGACGGCAACTATGAGCTGAAGCTGCGCGGTCTGCTGCAGGGCGATGCCCGCGTGTTCCTCGGCGGCGATGCCAACCAGAACGACACCTTCCTGCTGCGTACCGCACGGCCGACCCTGGAAGGCTCGCTGGGCAAGCTGGTCGCCTATCGCTTCACCCCGGAGTTTGCAGGTGACAGCGCGAGCATCGTCGATGCCTATGCCGATCTGCGTTTCGATCCTGCTTACACGGTACGCGTCGGCAAGTTCACCTCGCCGGTTGGTCTGGAACGGCTGCAGTCGTCGTCTGCACTGGTTGATGTCGAGCGCGCGCTGGCCAGCGAGTTGGCACCGAATCGCGATCTCGGCGTGCAGCTGCAAGGCGAAGTGGCCAAGGGCAAGTTCAGCTATGCGCTGGGCGTGTTCAACGGCACCGTCGATGGCCGCGATGCGGTCACCAGCAATCCGGATGACGACTTCGAATATGCCGGCCGCGTGTTCTTCGAACCGCTCAAGGGCAGTGACAGTGCATGGGCCGGATTAGGCTTTGGCCTGGGTGCGAGCACCGGTGAAAAGCATGGCAGCGGCAACAACTACCTGCCGCGTTACCGCACCCCGGGCCAGGCCACGTTCTTCGCCTACCGCAGTGCGGTGATTGCCGATGGCGAGCACCGCCGTTGGTCGCCGCAGGGCTGGTTCTACCGCAATGGACTGGGCCTGCAGGCCGAGTACATCGCTTCGGAACAGGAAGTCGCGCGCAATGGCATCCGCAAGCGCCTGGACAACCGCGCCTGGCAGGCCACCGCCAGTTATGTGCTGACCGGTGAGGATGCGAGCTATCGCGGCGTCACCCCTTCGCGCCCGTTTGGCGCCAACGGTGGGCACGGCGCGGTGGAGCTGACCGCGCGCTACGGCGAACTGCAGATCGATGACGCAGCATTCCCGTTCTATGCCGATCCAACGGTCTCCGCCTCACAGGTCCGCTCCTGGACGGTGGGTGCCAACTGGTACCTGACCGCCAACCTCAAGTTGGCCACCAACTATCTGCACAGCAGTTTTGATGCGGCTTCCGCTGGCGCGAAGTTGCCTGATGAAAAAGCTGTTTTCTCGCGCCTGCAAGTTTCCTTCTGACGGAGAGCCCTGATGACGCATTCGTATGTTTCACGCCTTGCTACCGCAGCACTGGCGTTCGCCCTGACCTTGAGTGCAGGCACCGCGTTTGCGCGTGATGTGCAACTGCTCAATGTTTCCTATGACCCGACCCGCGAGCTGTACCGCGATTTCAACGCCGCCTTCGCCAAGCACTGGAAGGAAACCAAGGGCGACAACGTCACCATCGAGACCTCGCACGGCGGCTCCGGCAAGCAGGCGCGTACGGTGATCGATGGCATCGAAGCCGACGTGGTCACCCTGGCCCTGGCCTATGACGTGGATGCGATCGCCGACAAGGCCAAGCTGCTGCCGGCCAACTGGGAAACCCGTCTGCCGGAAAACAGCGCGCCGTATACCTCGACGATTGTCTTCCTGGTGCGCAAGGGCAACCCCAAGGGCATCCGCGATTGGCCCGACCTGCTGCGCAGTGGCGTATCGGTGGTGACGCCAAACCCGAAGACCTCCGGTGGCGCACGCTGGAACTATCTCGCAGCCTGGGCGTATGCCGACCATATCTTCAAGGGTGACCGCGACAAGATCCTGAACTACATGCGCGCGCTGTTCCGCAATGTGCCGGTGCTCGATACCGGTGCGCGCGGCGCCACCACCACCTTCGTCCAGCGCGGCATCGGCGATGTGTTGCTGGCCTGGGAGAACGAAGCCTTCCTCGCCCAGGAAGAGCTGGGCCCTGACAAGTTCGAGATCGTGGTGCCGAAGCTGTCGATCCTGGCCGAACCGTCGGTAGCGCTGCTGGACCGCAACGTCGACCGCCACGGCACCCGCGATGTCGCCCAGGCCTATCTGCAATACCTGTACTCGCCGGAAGGCCAGCGCATTGCCGCGCGCCATTACTACCGCCCGCGCTCGCCGCAGTACGCGGCACCGGCTGATGTTGCCCGCTTCCCGCAGGTGCAGCTGGTCACCATCCGCAGCGCCTTCGGTTCGTGGGGCAGGGCGCAGGCCGAGCACTTCGCCGATGGCGGTGTCTTCGATCAGATCCAGGCGAGCAAGTAGACCGTGTCAGCAACAGCGCAAACACTGCAGCCGCGTGTGCGGGGCCAACGCCGGGTACTCCCCGGCTTTGGTCTTGGTATGGGCATCACCTTGTTCTGGCTGGGGCTGATCGTCCTGATCCCGCTGCTGGGCGTGTTCCTGAAAGCAGCGGGGCTGGGGCTGGGCGGCATCTGGCAGATATGGACCGAACCGCGTGTGCTGGCCGCACTGCGCTTGAGCTTCGGCACCGCGTTTGCGGCGGCTGCGTTCAATACCGTGATGGGAACCTGGGTGGCGTGGGTGTTCGTGCGCTACAACTTCCCCGGCCGGCGTCTGTTTGACGCGATGATCGATCTGCCATTTGCACTGCCGACCGCTGTGGCTGGCATCGCCTTGACCGCCTTGTATGGCGGCCAGGGCTGGATAGGGCAGTGGCTGGAGCCGTTGGGCATCAAGGTCGCCTACACGCCGCTGGGCATCGTGGTGGCGCTGGTGTTTGTTGGCCTGCCGTTCGTGGTGCGCATCGTGCAGCCGGTATTGGCTGAGGCCGAGCGTGAGTTCGAGGAGGCCTCGGCCACGCTCGGTGCCACGCGTCTGCAGACCATTGTGCGGGTGGTATTGCCAAGCCTGTGGCCGGCGATGCTGACCGGTTTTGCGCTGGCCTTCGCGCGTGGCGTGGGTGAGTACGGCTCGGTGATCTTCATTGCCGGCAACATGCCCAGCGTCACCGAGATCGCGCCGCTGCTGATCACCATTCGTCTGGAGGAATTTGATTACGCCGGTGCCACCGCGATTGCCGGTGCGATGTTGCTGCTGTCGTTCGTGCTGCTGCTGTTGGTCAATACCTTGCAGGCGCGCCTGCAACGCAGGGGCGCGCGATGAACGAGTTGTTGTCGGAGTTGTCGGTGAGCCTGGACCGTAGTGAACGTGTTGCCAAGCCGCAGCAGGTAACCAGCGAGCCGCGCTGGGTTCAGATACTGCTGATCCTTGGAGCGCTGGGTTTTCTGCTGTCGTTCCTGTTGCTGCCGCTGGTGCTGGTGTTCGTCGAAGCACTGCGTGGGGGTGTGCTGGCGTTCTGGAGCGCGATCAGTGATCCGGATGCCTTGTCGGCGATACGCCTGACGCTCTTGGTAACGGCAATAGTCGTGCCCTTGAACCTGGTCTTCGGCGTTGCTGCAGCCTGGGTGGTGAGCAAGCACAGCTTCCCAGGCAAGCGCTGGCTGGTGACCCTGATCGACCTGCCGTTCTCGGTATCGCCGGTGGTGGCGGGCCTGGTCTTCATCCTGCTGTTCGGCCGCGATGGTTGGTTCTGGCCGATGATCGAGGATGGCTTGCGCCTGCACCTGCCGGTGCTGGGCGAAACCCTGTTGCAGCTGCCGCGCATCGTGTTTGCGATACCCGGCATCGTGCTGGCGACCGTGTTCGTCACCTTTCCTTTCATCGCCCGTGAGCTGATGCCATTGATGGAGCAGCAGGGCAGTGATGAAGAACTCGCAGCGCTGACCCTGGGCGCCAATGCCTGGCAGATGTTCTGGAAGGTGACCTTGCCGAATATCCGTTGGGGCCTGCTGTACGGCGTGCTGTTGTGCAGCGCGCGGGCGATGGGCGAGTTCGGCGCGGTGTCGGTGGTGTCCGGGCATATCCGTGGCCGCACCAATACGCTGCCGCTGCACGTTGAGATTCTCTACAACGAATACGCCTACAGCGCCGCCTTTGCCTGCGCCTCGCTGCTGGCCGCCACCGCCTTGCTGACGCTGGTGGTGAAATCTTTCCTGGAGTGGTGCCACGGTCAATCGCTGGCCGCCGCCCATCGTCATTGAGGTTGCAATGAACATCCGCATACACAACCTGGGCAAGCAGTACGGCACGTTTCCGGCGTTGGACGGGGTGAGCCTGGATATCCGCAGTGGTGAGCTGCTGGCCTTGCTGGGCCCATCCGGTTCGGGCAAGACCACTTTGCTGCGCGCGCTGGCCGGACTGGAACATCCCGAGCGGGGCGAGATCCTGTTCGATGATGAGGACGCCACCGGTCTGAGCGTGCAGGCACGCCGCGCCGGCTTCGTATTCCAGCACTACGCCTTGTTCAAGCATCTGGACGTGCGCCGCAATATCGCCTTCGGGCTGGAAGTGCGGCGCGGTGCCGAGCGCTGGCCTAAGGCGCGCATTGACGCCAAGGTCGATGAGTTGCTGGCGCTGGTGCAACTCGATGGACTGGGCGGGCGCTATCCGGCGCAACTGTCCGGCGGGCAACGGCAGCGCGTGGCGCTGGCCCGTGCGCTGGCGATAGAGCCGCGCGTGCTGCTGCTGGACGAACCGTTTGGTGCGCTGGATGCACAGGTGCGCCGCGATCTGCGCCGTTGGCTGCGCGAACTGCACGACCGCACCGGGCTGACCACGGTGTTCGTCACCCACGATCAGGAAGAGGCGCTGGAGCTGGCCGATCGTGTCGCCATCCTCAACCGTGGCCGCATCGAACAGGTGGGTACGCCGGGTGAGGTTTATGACCAGCCGGCATCGCCGTTCGTCTATGGCTTCGTCGGTGAGGCCAATCGACTGCCGGCGCGCGCGCAGGGGCAGACGCTGGAAGTGGTCGGGGCACAGTGGCCGCGCGCGGCCTCGGTGCCGGAAGGCGAGGCCTTGGAGGTATTCGTCAGGCCTGAAGACCTGGTTGTCGAAGCCGATGGCCACTGGCAGGCCACGGTTGGGCTGGTGCAGCGCAGTGGCCCGCGCCAGCGTCTGCGCGCGCGCCTGGCCGGCGCAACTACCGAGTTGGAGGTGGAACTGCCAGCCGATGCACCAGCTTATGCGGCGGGCCAGTCAATCCGGCTCGGGGCCCGTCGTTACGGGGTCTTTCCGGCTGCCGCAGGCTGAATAGGGCAGGGCGGGACGGTTGGGGTGAAATAGATGTTGCATCGCAATATAATTGCGGTTAAATATTTGTGAATCGGGATTTGTCCTACTCCCGATACCCCCACTTCCTGGAGAGATCTGCATGATGCACAACAAGCGTCTTGTCGCCGTGGCCTGCGCCGCCCTGTTGTCCGTTCCGTTTGCCGTCAGTGCCCAGGAGAGTGAGGAGTCCAGCTCTCCGTTCAGCGCCAGCTTCGGCGTGACCACCGATTACGTGTTCCGTGGCGTGTCGCAGACCGACAACGAGCCGGCTTTCCAGGCAGGCGCCACCTACACCGCACCGTTCGGCCTGTATGCCACCGTGTGGGGTTCGAATGTTGATTTCGGCGAAGGCGGCCCGAACTTCGAGGTCGATTACAACATCGGCTGGAGCAAGGACCTGTCCGACAGCTGGAACCTGGACCTGGGCGTCAACCGCTATACCTACACCAGCGCTTCCAGCGGCTACGGCGACATCGATTACAACGAATACTTGGCCAAGGTGACCTGGACCGGCCCGGTGGTCGTCAGCGGCCTGCTGGGCTACGCCGACGATTACAGCAACAGCGGCGCCGAGCAGATCTACGCCGGCTTGGATGCGAGCTACGAGATTGGCAACGGTTTCTCGGTCGGCGCATCGGCCGGTTACACCACGATCAAGGCCGATAGCAATGAATGGCCGCGTCGTTCGGATTACTTCGATGGCTCGGTGTCGGTGTCCAAGGGTTTCGGCCCGGCAACCGCAACCCTGGGTTACTACGACACCTTCGGTTCGGATGCTGCCGACCTGCGCCGCGGTTCGGATACCTACAAGCCGGGCGTGGTGTTCAGCGTGTCGGTCGACGTGCCCTGATCCAGATGTGATGCAAAAAGAAAAAGGCGCCTAGATGCGCCTTTTTCTGTAGTGCCGACCCATGGTCGGCAACGGGCATTACCGGTGACGTCAATGCCGACCATGGGTCGGCACTACCGATTCCGCCTGAGCTCAATTCCAGCTCAGCACGACCTTGCCGGCCTTGCCCTGTTCCATCAGGTCGAAACCTTCCTGGAAACGGTCCACCGGCAATTGGTGGGTCATCACCTTGCCCAGCGGGAAACCGCCCAGCACCAGCTGGGTCATCTTGTACCAGGTCTCGTACATCTTGCGGCCGTAGATGCCCTGCACGGTCAGGCCCTTGAAGATGATCTTGTCCCAGTCGCAGCCGGCGCCCTTGGGCATGATGCCGAGCATGGCGATCTTGCCGCCGTGGTACATGCAATCGAGCATGTCGTTGAAGGCGCGCGGGTTGCCGCTCATTTCCAGGCCCACGTCGAAGCCCTCCATGTGCAGCTCGGCCATCACGTCCTTCAGCGACTGGTTGGCGACGTTGACCACGCGGGTGGCGCCCATGTCGGCGGCCAGCTTCAGGCGGAAGTCGTTGACGTCGGTGACCACCACGTTGCGTGCACCGATGTGCTTGCAGATACCGGCGGCAATGATGCCGATCGGACCGGCGCCGGTGATCAGCACGTCTTCGCCGATCACGTCGAACTCCAGCGCGCAATGCGCGGCGTTGCCGTAGGGATCGAAGAACGCAGCCAGCTCGGACGGGATCTGGTCGGGGATCGGCCACAGGTTGGTGGCCGGCATCACCATGTATTCGGCGAAGGCGCCGTTGACGTTGACGCCGATGCCGACGGTGTTCGGGCACAGGTGCTGGCGGCCGCCACGGCAATTGCGGCAGTGGCCGCAGACGATGTGGCCTTCGGCCGAGACGCGCTGGCCGATTTCATAACCGGTCACGCCCGGGCCGATTTCGGCGATGCGGCCGACAAACTCATGGCCGATGGTCAGGCCCGGCTTGATGGTGCGCTGGCTCCACTCGTCCCACAGGTAGATGTGCAGGTCGGTGCCACAGATGGCGGTCTTTTCCAGCTTGATCAGCACCTGGTTCGGGCCCGGCGTAGGCACCGGCACCTCTTCCATCCAGATGCCCTTGGTCGCTTCGCGCTTTACCAGCGCCTTCATCGTCTGTGCCATTGCAGGGGACCGCAGTGTGAGGAAAGGACGCGATTATAAGCTTTCAGCCGTAACCGCCCGGTACTGACCGATGACAGGGGCGGTGGACAGTTGCAGCCGCTACAATCGGCCGTTCCAAACTTTCGGTATTGCCATATGCGCCTGAATTTTCTTGCGTTTTCCATCATTGCGGGCCTGGGCCTGGCCCAAACCGCGCAGGCTGCCGAAGGCATGTGGGTGCCGCAGCAGCTGCCTGAAATTGCCGGCCCGCTGAAGCAGGCTGGTCTGAAGCTGGACCCGCAGCAGCTGGCCAACCTCACCGGCGACCCGATGGGCGCGGTGGTTGCGCTGGGCGGCTGCACCGCCAGCTTCGTTTCGCCGCAGGGCCTGGTGGTGACCAATCACCATTGCGCCTACGGCTCGATCCAGCTCAACTCCACCGC
This sequence comes from Stenotrophomonas sp. STEN023, assembly GCF_056760135.1. Classification (NCBI taxonomy): domain Bacteria; kingdom Pseudomonadati; phylum Pseudomonadota; class Gammaproteobacteria; order Lysobacterales; family Lysobacteraceae; genus Stenotrophomonas; species Stenotrophomonas sp. STEN023. Next base: position 9,301 of record NZ_JBRREF010000122.1, read on the forward strand.
CGAGAAGAACCTGATCAAGGACGGCTTCAACGCGCCAACCCTGAAGGACGAACTGAGCGCCGGCCCGAACGCGCGCATCTACGTGCTGGATGACATCACCGATGTCACCGCGCAGGCCAAGGCTGCCATCGCTGGCGCCGGCAATGATCCGCTCAAGCGCACCCAGGCGCTGGAAGCCTTCGAGAAGCAGGCCATCGCCGCCTGCGAAACCGATGACGCCTACAGCTGCACCCTGTACAGCTTCTCCGGCGGCAACACCTACCGCCTGTTCAAGAACATGGAAATCAAGGACGTGCGTCTAGCCTATGCGCCCCCGGGCAGCGTCGGCAAGTTCGGCGGTGACGTCGACAACTGGATGTGGCCGCGCCACACCGGCGATTTCTCGTTCTACCGCGCCTATGTCGGCAAGGACGGCAAGCCGGCTGCGTTCGCCGCCGACAACGTGCCGTACCAGCCCAAGCATTGGCTGAAGCTGGCCAACCAGCCGCTGGGCGAGGGTGATTTCGTGATGGTTGCCGGTTATCCGGGCCGCACCGACCGCTATGCGCTGGTCAGTGAGTTCGAGAACACCGCTACCTGGACCTACCCGTCGATCGCCAAGGCCTACAAGGACCAGATCGCGATGGTCGAAGCGGCCAGCAAGGACAACCCCGACATCGCGGTGAAGTACGCGTCCAACATGGCTAGCTGGAACAACACCAGCAAGAACTACGACGGTCAGCTGGACGGCTTCAAGCGCAACAACGTGCTCGGCCAGAAGCAGGCCGCGGAAACCGCAGTGCTGGAATGGCTGCGCGGCCAGGGCGCTGCCGGCAAGCCGGCGCTGGATGCATTCGCACAGCTGCAGACGCTGGGTCAGCAGTCGCGCATGAACCAGGCGCGTGATCTGAATCTGGCGATGCTCAACCGCACCGGCACCCTGGGCACCGCCGTGCGCCTGTACCGCCTGGCGATTGAGAAGGCCAAGCCGGACGCACAGCGCGAAGAGGGTTACCAGGAACGCGATCTGCCGACCATCGAAGGCGGCCTGAAGCAGATGGACCGCCGCTACGTGCCGGCCATGGACCGGCAGTTCCAGCAGTACTGGCTGCAGCAGTATGTGCAGCTGCCGGCCGGCCAGCACCTGTCGGCCTTCGACAAGTGGATCGGCGGCGTGGATGCCAAGGCGGTTGATGCAACCGTCGCGCGTCTGGACGGCTCCAAGCTGGGCAGCCTGGACGAGCGCCTGAAGTGGTTCGGTGCAGACAAGGCCGCGTTCGAGGCCAGCAACGACCCGGCCATCCAGTACGCCGTGGCAGTGATGCCGGCACTGCTGGAGCTGGAACACCAGCGCAAGCTGCGCATGGGCGAGGAACTGGTGGCACGTCCGCTGTTCCTGCAGGCCATTGCCGACTACAAGAAGACCAAGGGCGAGTTCGTCTACCCGGATGCCAACCTGTCGCTGCGCATCACCTTCGGTAACGTGAAGGGTTACACCGGCCTGGATGGCAAGGTGCAGGAAGCCTTCACCGACCTGGAAGGCATCGTCGCCAAGGAAACCGGCAAGGACCCGTTCGATTCACCGCAGGCGCTGATCGATGCGGTCAAGGCCAAGCGTTACGGCGGCTTCGAGGACAAGCGTATCGGCAGCGTGCCGGTGAACTTCCTGTCGGATCTGGATATCACCGGCGGCAACTCCGGTTCGCCGGTGCTGGATGCACACGGCCGCCTGGTCGGCCTGGCCTTTGACGGCATCTGGGAGTCGGTCGCCAGCAACTGGGTGTTCGACCCGGTGATGACCCGCATGATCTCGGTGGATGAGCGTTACATGCGCTGGATCATGCAGGAAGTGGCGCCGGCGCCGCAGCTGCTGAAGGAAATGGACGCCGCCTCGAAGTAAGTTTGGTTTGCGTGGTTCAAATAGAAGCCCGGACGGGAAACCGTCCGGGCTTTTGTTTTGCCCCCTCGCTTTCGCGTAGCGAAGGGGAGGGCTGGGGAGGGGTAAGCTTTTGACTGGCTGATGGAGCCAAGGCCTGGCGACTGTAGTGGGGGGGGGGGGGGGGGGGGCGGGGGGGGGGGGGGGGCGGCGGCGCGCCGCGGGGGGGGCCGCCCGGCGCCGGGGGGGGCGCCCCCCGCCCCCCCCCCCCGCCCCGCGCGGGGGGGGGG
>NZ_JBRREF010000123.1:0-11370 GCF_056760135.1 Stenotrophomonas sp. STEN023
GGGGGGACCCGGGCGGGGCGGGGGGGGGTTTGGGCGTGGCGGGGGCCTAACCCGCCGCGGCGGGCGTTAATTCACCCGGGCCGCCTGGCATAGTCGGGGGGGCCCGTTGCGTTCAAGCGTAGAGCGGCAGATCAGCTCAGGCCTTCTGCCTTGAGCGCGGCCTGCACCGCCGGATCGGCCAGCATGCGCTGCTCGAAGCGGTCCAGTGCGTCCATGCCACCCAGATCGAGCTTCAGGCCGCGTGCCCAGCGCAGGGTCACGTAGGTGTAGGCATCGGCGATGGAGGCACGTGGGGTGCCGCCCAGCCAGTCGACGTCAGCCAGACGATCGTTGATGCGCTGGTACAGGGCGCTGAGCTTCTGCCGCGAGTTCTCCTGGGTGCGGGCGATGACTGCTTCGTCTTCCAGGTATTTGGTCGAGCCGAAGATCGGGTAGTAGGTCGGGTGCAGGTCGGCATTGACGAAGGACAACCAGCGGTTGACCTCGGCACGCGTACGCGGGTCGCTGCCGCCTTCCAGACCGGCAGCCGGGGCCTTGTCACAGATGTAATGCAGGATGGCCGCGTTCTGGGTCAGGAACCAGCCGCCGTCTTCCAGCATCGGCACGGCGCCGGCCGGGTTCTTCTTCAGGTACTCGGGCGACTTCATCGTGGCGTAGTCCACGATCTGCAGCTCGAACGGCAGGCCCGACCAGATCAACGCGATATGGTCGGCCAGCGAACAGGCGCCGGGCTTGGTATAGAGCTTCATCAGAGCTACCTCGGGAGTGAAAAGACCCGGGCATTATGGTCACATGTGCGTTAAGCGGCGTGGCCATGGATGGCACAGACAGTGCGCCACACGTTCAGCTTGCTCAGGAGGCGCGCGGCTTCAGCGACTGCACCTTATAGAAAGTGTGCCCGCCGATGGTTGCCACCTGGTAGGCATTGCGCCAGCTCGGGCTGGCAATGGCATGCGCGGCGAAGTGGCTGGCGCCCGGTACGATCTCCTTGCGCTGGCCATTGGGCAGGGCCCAGTTGCGCTCGGCGGCAAAGGCCACGTCCACGGCTTCAGCCCAGGCATCGTTGTTGCGCAGCTGGGTGCCGGGAGCGACCAGGGTCGGGGCGAACTGCTTGCGTGCGGTCACCACCTGGCACATCGAGTCACCCCACAGGCCGCTGTCCAGCCGCCGCAGGGCGACTTCGGCCACGGCCTGCTGGCCGCGAAGGGTCTGGTCGCGTGCTTCCAGATAGACGGTGGTGCTCAAGCACAACGAGTCGGCTGCTGGCTGCGGCAACATCTGCGACAACCAAAGAATCCAAGCCAGTTTCATAAATCTCCTTGCTCCGTGTGGGCCGCGGCCTGCCTGCTCCCGTTCGGGAACCAGACAACGTACGACTTGGCGTTATGGGGAGGCGGCCGTGGCATCGGGGCCGCCCCGTGGGCAGCCCTCAATGCGATTGGGGAGGGCTGCGCCTGCTCACCAGAACTGGTGGGTGAGCGGAAGTTGGCGCAAGGTAGGGGGCGAACACCAAACCCATCCTGAACGATCCTTGTTGACATTCAGGTTTGTTGCAGGGGCTGTTTCGGTGACGGGTACGCGTATTCAGATTTTTACGGACACACCGCAGGCGTGATTCGAGGTCCTGCCGATGCGCTGCTCAGAGCCAAAATAAGTGAGGTGTGCATCGCATTTTCGCGTGATTTGCTGCCGTTCCGGGGAGCTCGGGCAAGCGCAGCGCGGCCGGAGTTTGCGGTGTTGATGTCTCTGCTGTCGTCCGGCAAATCTTCCCGGGTGCGCTGCGCTTACCCGGGCTGCGGCTGATTTATCCAGAGGGGATGGGTTTTGTCTCAAAATTCTGCGGCGATGCGACTGCCTTGATCGATTGCCCGTTTGGCGTCGAGTTCGGCAGCGACATCCGCGCCGCCGATGATGTGGACGTTGCGGCCGACGGCCTGCAGTGCGTCGGCCAGTTCACGGCGCGGTTCCTGGCCAGCACATACAACCACGGTGCCGACGTCGAGCAGCTGCTCCTGGCCATCCACGCGGATGCGCAGGCCGGCATCGTCCACGCCGAGGTACTCCACGCCGCCGAGCATTTTCACGCCCTTGGCCTTGAGGGTTGCGCGGTGAATCCAGCCGGTGGTCTTGCCGAGCTTGGCGCCCGGTTTGCCGGGGCTGCGCTGCAGCAGCCAGACCTTGCGAGCGGGTGGCTCGGGCTGTGGTTTGGCCAGCGCGCCACGGCTCTCGAAGCTGGCGTCAACGCCCCATTCGGCCATCCAGCGGGCCGGGTCCAGTGCGGGCGAGGGGCCTTCATGCACCAGGAACTCGCCGACGTCGAAGCCGATACCGCCGGCGCCGATGATGGCCACCTTGTCGGCCGCCTTGACCCGGCCGAGCAGGACATCCAGATAGCTGACCACCATCGGATGATCTGCACCGGGGAAGGCAACCTTGCGCGGGCTGATGCCGGTGGCGATCACCACCTCGTCGAAGCCGCTCAGTGCCTCGGCATCGGCATGGGTGTTCAAGCGCAGATCGACTCCGGTTTCGCCCAACTGGTGGCGGAAGTAACGCAGGGTTTCGTGGAACTCTTCCTTGCCGGGAATACGCTTGGCCACGTTGAACTGGCCTCCGATCTCAGCGGCCGCATCAAACAAGCTCACCTTGTGGCCGCGGCTGGCGGCGACAGTTGCACAGGCCAATCCTGCCGGACCGGCACCGACCACGGCGACGCGCTTGGCGGCGGTGGTGGGCTGATAGACCAGCTCGGTTTCGTGCGCAGCACGCGGGTTGACCAGGCAGCTGGCGCGCTTCTGCTGGAACACATGATCCAGGCAGGCCTGGTTGCAAGCAATGCAGGTATTGATCGCTTCGGGTTTTCCAGCCTTGGCCTTGGCCGGCCACTGTGGATCGGCCAGCAGCGGGCGCGCCAGCGACACCATGTCGGCGCCGCCGCCGGCGAGGATGCCTTCGGCCACGTCGGGCATGTTGATGCGGTTGGTGGCGATCAGCGGAATGCCGACATGCGGCTTGAGCTTGGCGGTGACCCCGGCAAACGCTGCGCGAGGCACCGAGGTGGCAATGGTTGGAATGCGGGCTTCGTGCCAGCCGATGCCGGAGTTGAGCAGGGTGGCACCGGCCGCTTCGATGGCCTTGGCCTGCTGCACGATCTCCTGCCAGTTGCTGCCGTCTTCGACCAGATCCACCAAGGACAGCCGGTAGATGATGATGAAGTCCGGGCCGCAGGCTTCGCGGATGCGGCGCACGATCTCCACCGCAAAGCGCATGCGCCTGGCTGCGTCGCCACCCCAGGCATCGGTGCGTCCGTTGGTACGTGGGGCGATGAACTCGTTGATCAGATAGCCTTCCGAGCCCATCACCTCGACACCGTCGTAGCCGGCATCACGCGCGTAGCTGGCGGCGCGGGCGTAGTCGGCGATATGCCGCTCGACGCCAGCGGTCGACAGCGCACGCGGGGTGAACGGGTTGATCGGTGCTTTGCGCTTGGACGGTGCCACCTGCAATGGGTGGTAACCGTAGCGGCCAGCATGCAGCAGCTGCAGGCAGATCTTCGCGCCATGTCCGTGTACCGGTGCAGTCACCTGGCGATGGCGGCTGACTTCCCATGGCCAGGACAGCTTGCTGCCGAACGGCGCCAACCAACCAACCACGTTGGGTGCGAAGCCACCGGTCACCAGCAGGGCCGCGCCACCGGCCGCGCGCTCGCCAAAGTAGGCCGCCAGTTTTGGGAAGTCGCGGGCGTGGTCCTCCAGCCCGGTATGCATCGAGCCCATCAGGATGCGGTTGCGCAGCTGGGTGAAGCCCAGATCCAGCGGGGCAAACAGGTGCGGATAGGCGGTGTCGTTGGCTGGCGTCATGCTGGATACGCTTGCGTATGGAATGACCCATTCTGACTGGCAATCGGTCCGGCCTCAATCCTTCGTCCTGCTGTCGGGGCCGGTCCTATCCCAAATGGGTTACGGCGTCATTACAATGCGCGGCCCCGCCCAGCAACGGACTGACTGTCGTGGAAGCCCCATGCCTGTAATGCCTTCTTCTGTTATTCCCACAAAACGCGTTACGCGGCTGTTTCCCCAGCTCTGGGTGCTGGTCGCTGGCATGGTTGTGCTTGGCGGGCTGGCCCGCCTGTTCATGTGGTGGGACTACGCCGGCAGCGAACGCAGTGTGGCGTTGCTGGGGACGGCCATGTTGCAGGGGATGCGCTATGACCTGGTGGCCGGCGCGGTAGCTGCCGGCCTGATCGGCTTGCTGACAGTCCCGGTGTGGCTGGCGGGACGGCGTGAAACCGCGGTGCGGCTGGCGCAGCGTCTGTTGCTGGCACTGTTGCTGCTGTTCGTCCTGCTTTCGCTGTGCGAACACTTCTATTACGCGTTCTATAAGACGCGCTTTGATCCCATCGTTTTCGGAATGTTCGAAGACGACACTGGGGCGATCCTGGACACCGTCTGGGATGACTATCCGGTGATCCGCGGTGTTGCAGGCCTACTGCTGGCTGGTGGTTTGTTGCACTGGTGCATCCCGCGCGCTGGTGATTGGCTCGCCCAGCGTTGGCCGCGCGCTTCGGGCACCTGGGCGCGCACGCTGTTGCTTGTGCTGCAATGTGTGCTGCTTGTTGTGCTGGCGCGCGGCAGCGTTGGCAGCTTTCCGTTGATCAGACGTGACGTGACCGTCTCGACCGACCCCTTCGTCAATGCCTTGGTGCTGAATGCGCCGCTGGCGCTTTACCGTGCAGCACGAACGCGCGCCAAGGAGACCGATTTCGGGGACGACCCCTTGGTTGGCGTGCGAAGCAATGGATTCAATGATCTGCTAGAGGCCGCCAAGCTTGCCGGGCTGCCTTCGGCGGACCCACAGTTACTGCAGGAGGCGCTGTTCCCGGTCGCGCCTGGCCAACCACGCAGCTTGGCGCAGTCACCGCATGTGGTGCTGGGCTTGATGGAATCGTTTGGGCAGGACCTGCTGTACACCGATGGCCCGCACAACGACATGCTGGGGCGGCTGCGTGCCGAGCTGCCCACAGGCCATCGCTTCGAGAATTTCATTGCTGGACAGAACGGCACCCATCCGACACTGGAGAACCTGATTCTGGGGACGCCGATAACCCCGCTCGCGCTGGGCCGCAACGCGCGGTTGGCGTTTGATACGTCGGCGGCCCTGCCATTCCAGCGCGCCGGCTATCGCACGGTGTTCATTTATGGTGGCGGCAGCGATTGGCGCGAGATTGGCACGGCGCTTCCAAATCAAGGCTTCGACCAGGTATATGACGCGCGCGATATCAAGCAGCGCTTCGCGCAGGCCACCGGCACCGAATGGGGCTTGTATGACAGCTGGTTGTTCCGTTTCGCGCAGGCCGTGTTGAGCGAGGCCGATGCCCGTGGCGAGCGCGTGTTCATGGTGCTGCTGACCACCAGCAACCACCCGCCGCATGCGCTGGATACGCCACGTCGGCAATACCCGCTGGATCCGGCAGCGCTTGGGCCGCGCGCGCTGGCTGACACGGACGAGCTGCGGCGGATGCTGGCGACCTACCAGTATCAGGCTGACGAGCTGGGCGGTTTCCTGCAGCAGCTGCGGGAGCAGCCGCTGGGCGAGCGGACCCTCGTGGCGATGGCCGGCGACCACAATCTGCGTTCGCATTACCGCTATGACCTGCCCGCAGAGCAGGTTGACGTCGACCGCGTGTTCGCCTGGCTGCGAGTTCCGCCAGCATTCGCACCGGCCGACAGCGCGCCGGATACCAGCGCATTTGCCGGCCATGGCGACCTGCTGCCGACCTTGGTGGAGCTGGCCTTGCCTGGCCAGCGCTACTTCGCCACCGGCCGCAATCTCTGGCAGCCGGCACCCAATGGCGGGGAGGCCTTGGCGCAGTTCGACCGCATGTATACCCCTGCCGGTTTGTTGCTGCCTTTGGAAGCGCCGCAGCTACATCGTTGGCTCGATTCGCGCCATGTGCAGATGCAGGGCGAAACGCCGGATGCGATCAGCGCGGCGCGGGCAAGGCAGGCCGCAGCGTGGGTGGCGTTGCGCGATTGGCATATCCGCCAGCAGGTTGCGCGCAGTCGTAATTGACAGCGCAGCAGCCTGGGTCAAGCAGCGGGCGAGGGGGCTGCTGGCCGCGCTTGGCGATCAAACAGGGGTAGGGTGATGCCGCACAGCGGACCGATCAGCACGGCGAACGCCAGCGTGCCCCAGCCGACATTGCCACCCAGCCACCAACCTACTGCCAGTGCGCTGGCTTCAATCAGGGTGCGTACTTTCCAGATCGCCCAGCCAGTGCGCGCATGCAGGCCGGTCATCAGGCCATCGCGCGGGCCTGGGCCGAAGCGCGCACCAATATAGAGCCCGGTGGCCACCGCCAGCAGGAGCAGCCCTGCGGCGAACAGCAGCAGTTGCCACAACAGACCCTGCACGGCCGGCAGCAGATTCAGGCCCAATTGTGCACTGGGGCCGATCAGCAGCACATTGAGGACGGTGCCCAGCCCGGGTTTCTGCCGTATCGGCAGCCACATCAGCAGTACGCAGACGCCGACGAGGTTGGTGACCAGGCCGAAGCCCAGGCCACTGCGCAGGGAGATGCCTTGGCTCAGTACATCCCAAGGGGCGATGCCGATGCCGGCACGGATCATCAGGGAAGAGGCGATACCAAACAGGAACAGGCCCAGCAGCAACTGCAGCAGGCGCGATACGAACGTCAGGGAAGGCATGGTCGGGGGATCAGCGGGCTGCGCGTTGGGTAAACAGAGGTGAGGGCGTTGCGCCACGGTGGCGTGGCGCAACGTACGGCGGGCGGAGGCTCAGTCCCAGCCTTCCAGCGCCAGCTTGCCGATGGTGCTGCCGGCCTCCAGCTGACGGTGGGCCTGGCGCAGGTTGCCGGCATTGATGCTGCCCAATCGCTGGCTCAATGTGGTGCGCAACTCGCCGGCGTCGATCAGGCTGGCTGCACGGGTCAGGATGCGGTGTTGCTCGATCATGTCGGCGGTGCGGAAGCGGGCACGCGCAAACATGAATTCCCAATGGATGCCGATGCACTTGGCTTTATAAGGATCACCAATACGCAGTTCGGTGGCAGGTTCGACGATCAGCCCGACGTGCCCCTGCGGCGCCAGCAGCTCACCCAGCTGTTGCCAGTACAGATCGGTATTGGCGAGATTGAGTGCTGCATCCACTGTAGTGATGCCCAGGGCTTGCAACTGGGCGGCCAGCGGTTGCCGATGGTCGATGACGTGGGCTGCACCCATCTGCTGGCACCACTGCACGCTCGCCGGGCGCGAGGCGGTGGCGATCACGGTGAAACCGGCATGTTGTCCAAGTTGAATGGCCATCGAGCCGACGCCACCGGCGCCGCCAATCACCAGCAGGGTCTTGCCGACATGCCGGCGGCCGTCCAGTTGATAGGGCATGCGCTGGAACAGCAGTTCCCAGGCCGTGAGCGTGGTCAGCGGCAGCGCGGCGGCTTCAGCGAAGTCCAGAGTGGTGGGTTTGCGGCCGACCAGGCGTTCATCCACCAACTGCAGCTGCGCGTTGCAGCCCGGGCGGGTCACGTCGCCTGCGTAATAGACCTCGTCACCTACTTCAAATGCGGTTACCTCCGGGCCGACCGCGACCACCGTGCCGGCGGCGTCAAACCCAAGAACACGAGGGGGATTCTCTTCGCCGGGTTTGGGACCGCGCAGTTTGGCGTCCACTGGATTGACGGAAACCGCCTGAACCTGAATCAACAGGTCCTGCCCCTGCGGGGCGGCGGGTGCGGACAGGGTCAGATCCAACAGTGCGTCGGGGTCGTCAATGGCAAGGTAGCGGGTCAGGCCGATTGCTTTCATGCGGAAAAGTTCCGTAGCGGGGGAGCAAAATCATCATACCGAGCAAACGGTTCAGCTGGCGGTAACTGGCGGTGCAAGCCCCGTTTATTAAGGGTTTGTCATATAAAACCAGCTGCGCTGCAGCATTCTCCCCGGAAGCCTTGCGATAGCTGACTCTTGCGTCCTTTGACCAAGCTGTATACGTTGCGCCAAGCCGGACACGTAGAGGTCTGGTGGTCGATTCATTTGTTATGAGGCTGTTAACATCGTCTTCACGGCCAAGCGCATAATGTGCACCGCGATGGCGTGAGGAAACGGCCGTCTCTGAACGCGACGAAGAATATCGCTGTGCTGGACCATGCCTCTACCGGTTTCATACCCCCGAAACAAGGAGCTGTATTTCATGAACAAGAAGATCCTTACTGCCGCGCTGCTCGGTGGTCTGGCTTTCGCCCAGGCCGCTTCGGCACAGGAATTTGACGACCGCTGGTACCTGACCGGTTCGGCCGGCTTCAACTTCCAGGACAAGGACCGTGGCACCAACGACGCTCCGTTCGCCACGCTGGGTCTGGGCAAGTTCATCAGCCCGAACTGGTCGCTGGACGGTGAACTGAACTATCAGAACCCGAACTTCGACAGCAACCAGGATCAGAACTGGTCGCAGTACGGCGTTTCGCTGGACCTGCGTCGCCACTTCATCCAGGACGGCCGCGGCTGGAACCCGTACCTGCTCGCAGGCCTGGGCTACCAGAAGTCTGAAGAGGAATACCACCTGACCAACGGTCAGCTGGCTGACCGCAAGGACGGCAACCTGGCCGCCAAGGTCGGCGTCGGTCTGCAGACCACGTTCGAAAAGCGCGTCGCTGTGCGTGCTGAACTGGCTTACCGCGCTGACTTCGACGACCAGTCGCAGCGCGAATACGAAACCGGCAAGAACCAGGATTGGTTCGGCGACGTGCTGGCTTCGGTTGGCGTCGTGATCCCGCTGGGCCCGGCCCCGGCTGCTGCTGTTGCTCCGGCACCGGCTCCGGTTGCTCCGAGCTGCGCAGACCTGGATGACGACGGCGACGGCGTCAACAACTGCGACGACAAGTGCCCGACCTCGCAGCCTGGCCAGACCATTGGTCCGGACGGTTGCCCGGTGCCGGTCTCGATCGATCTGAAGGGCGTCAACTTCGATTTCGACAAGGCCACCCTGCGTCCGGACGCCGTGTCGATCCTGAGCGAAGCCTCCGAGATCCTGAAGCGTTACCCGGATCTGCGCGTTGAAGTTGCCGGTCACACCGACTCGAAGGGTACCGACGCTTACAACCAGAAGCTGTCCGAGCGTCGCGCCAAGGCTGTGTACGACTACCTGACCACCAATGGTGTGTCGGCGTCGCGCCTGCAGGGCCCGATCGGCTACGGCGAGAGCCGTCCGATTGCTCCGAACACCAATGCTGATGGTTCGGACAACCCGGAAGGTCGCGCAAAGAACCGTCGTACCGAGCTGAACGTCCAGAACTAATCGGACGCTTCGGTTTCAGTACTTCGGTATGAGAACAAGGCCCGGCATCTGCCGGGCCTTGTTTTTTTTATGGGTGTGACTTTTCAACGCATGATTTGTGTGACGCCGACAGGTAATCGCAGCTTGTGCGCATTTAACGGTTGAAAGCACTGCGGGTGCTGCCTACACTCGCCGCGTTATCTTGCCGAATGGAAATCCGATGCTGCGTATCGCTCTGGCTGGTCTTGTCGCCTTGGCATTTGTGCCTGCCGCCCATGCAGCCGTGGATTGTTCGGCCAGTGCCGTGACGCCGGCACCGCTGGCTACCTCGCTGATCGCCCCGGTCGCCTCGGAGCTGTATGTGCGTCCGGGTCAGCTGGGCATGCCGTCGGGCGTGTTGAGCTCGGCTGGTGGTGAGGAGCAGTCGCTGGACCGCGTGCTGATGCGTCTGCGCGTTGAGAGCTGCAACAACGTGGCCAGCGCCATCCCGGCGCGCCCGGCGATCAATGCCAACGATCCGGCCGCCTACAAGCCGCAGACCGAGTTCGACAACACGCCGTGGCGTTTTGACATGAGCCAGAACGGCAAGCGCATGACCGCCGAAGAATTCGATGCCTGGATGAAGGCGCGCGGTGTACGTGTGGTCAAGGCACGTCCGGCCGCCACCGATCCGGCTGCAGCACCGGCTGCCGCGCAGCCTGCTGCCGAGGTCAAGTAAGGCGGCAACGGCCGCTTGCAGACCTGATGGCGTCGTCCAAGCCTCCGCAGCATCCGCACGCCCGCCGCGCAACGCCCGGCGGGCGTTTGCTTTCGCGTGCGCCCAACGGCGCTGCGCGTGCTGCAAAGGCCGCCCCGGCAGGCGTCCGCCATGGTCTGGCGCGGGTGCTGTCCAAGGCCGGGGTGTGCTCGCGTACCGAGGCGGCACGGCGCGTGCTTGATGGCCGCGTCAGCGTGGATGGCAAGGTGGTGCGGGACCCGGAGTTCCCGGTCGTTGCTGGGCGTCAGCAGGTATTGCTGGACGGACAACCGCTGATAGCTGCAAAACGGCTGTATCTGGCCCTGAACAAGCCACGCGGCCTGGTGACCACGGTGCAGGACGAGCAGGGCCGTGACACCGTTTACCAGTGCTTTGAAGGTGCCGGCCTGCCGTGGATGGCGCCGGTAGGGCGCTTGGACAAGGCCAGCGAAGGCCTGTTGTTCTTCAGCAATGATCCGGAGTGGGCGGCACGTCTTACCGAACCCAGTACCGGCCCATTGAAAACCTACCGGGTACAGGTAGATGCTGTGCCGGATGCGGCGGTGCTTGAGCGCATGCAAGCCGGTATCGAGGACGAAGGCGAGCGCCTGGCGGCGCATTCGGTACAGCTGCTACGTCATGGCGAACGCACTGCATGGCTGGAGGTGGTGTTGGACGAAGGCCGTAATCGCCATATCCGGCGTCTGCTCAAGGCCTTGGGTCTGGACGTGCTGCGTTTGATGCGGGTTGCGATCGGGCCGGTACAGCTGGGCGAGCTGGGCAAGGGGCAATGGCGCGAGCTGAGCGTGGCGGAGCTGAATGCGCTGCAGGCTGCGAGTAAATCATCGCATGCCAGTGTGAATGACTAATTTCAATGAATTCAGGTAAATAGCTGCACTTGCTTAGATGCTGGATTAGACTGCGACTCTAATTCCTTGAGGTTATTGCCATGCAAGCTCTTTCCCGCGTCTCCGGCATCGTTCTCGTGGTGGCTTCGGTTGCGGTGTTGGCTGGTTGTGCGTCCTCGGGCAAGAAGACCGCGAAGCATGATGACAAGCCGATCGAAGTGCGGGTGGAAGCACCGCTTGCCGAGAAGGATGCATTGGGTAATTACCGTTTCATGATGCAGCAGGGCGAGCAGAAGATGAGCGCCGATCAGTTCGATGCCTGGATGAAGGCCAATGGCATCCGCGTTGCCAAGGGTGCAGGCGCGCCGGCGGCAGCAGCCGCACCGGCCAAGAAGAACTGAGAGCAGCAGCTGTAGTGGGGGGGGGGGGGGGCGGCGGGGCGGGGGCGGCGGGGGGGGGATACGAGCCGGGAGGGCGGGCGCCAGCCAACGACCCAAA
>NZ_JBRREF010000124.1:0-10906 GCF_056760135.1 Stenotrophomonas sp. STEN023
GGGGCGCCCGGCGCGCCCCGCCAGCCCGCCGCGGGCCGCCGCAGCCCCGCCCCCCGCCCCCCCCCCCCCCCCCCCCCCCCCCCCACAAACGGCAGGCGAGGCTTAGGCCGGCAGCGACTGCCCGCCATCCACCGCCAGCACCTGGCCGGTGATCCAGCGCGCTGCTGGCGAGCACAGGAATACGGCGGTATTGGCCACATCCTCGACATTACCGAAGCCGCCGAACGGGATCCTGTTGCGGATCTGTTCGTAGAGCTCAGGCGCGCTGCTGCGGCGTTGCTCCCACAGCCCGCCGGGGAACTCGATCGAGCCCGGTGCCAGGGCGTTGACCCGGATGCGCTCGCGCGCCAGTTCGGTGGCCAGGCTGGTGGTGTAGTAGTTCAACGCCGCCTTGGCAGCGGAATAGGCGGCCGCGCGCGGCGTCGGCACCGAGGCATTGATCGAGCTGATGTTGAGGATGGCCGGCAAGGTGCTCTGGCGCAGATGGGGCAGGGCGGCACGGTTGGCGCGCACCGCGGCCATCAGGTCGATATCGAAACCGGCCTGCCAGCTGGCATCGTCATTGCCGTTGCCATAGCCGGACGCATTGTTGACGAGGATATCGATACCGCCCAGTTCGCCGGCAGCAGCGTCGATCCAGGCCTGGATCTGTGCCGGATCGGCGAGATCGCATTGCTGTGTGTGTGCGGCAGCCGCGCCGTCGCGAAGAAGCACGTCGGCAGCCTGCTGCAGCGCGGGCGCGCCACGCGCGCAGATGCTGAGCTTCGCGCCTTCGCGGGCAAAGCCCTGGGCGATGGCCAAGCCAATGCCCCGGCTGCCACCGGCAACCAGGACACGTGCACCGTGTAGAGAAGCAGAGGATGAAGTCATTGCGGCGGTTCCGGTGGGCGGAGACCGCACATTATCGCTGCGTCCTGGCTTACGGGCGAAGAACGCGGTGTTCCGTGATCACGGCAGGCCAGGCACGTTCAAGGTCGCGAACAGGTTGTTCTGCGCCTTCTTGGCCATCGAACGCGGCAGCTTGGCGATGAAGGTATCGCCGGTGAGCGCCATGTCACCGCGGAGGATGAAGCCGTTGATCTGCGTATAGCTCTTGACGCTGTACTTGTTTCCATCCTGGGTGACTTCCATGTACATCGGTGAAGTCAGGATGTTGTTGCCCTTGCGATAGACGCGGGTGCCGTCGATGTCGCGGACCAGGCCATAGCCATGCTCGTTTGCCCAGGCATCGACCTTGGCCAGCACGTTCTCATCGGAACTGAAGGTGGTGAGGTCATGCGGCCTGCCGCTGTTCTTCGCCATCAGCGCCAGGATATTGATGGCAGCCAAGCCACCCAGACCGCCCACGACCATTCCGGTGATCAAACCCATGCTGTTCACTCCTTGATTTGGACCGGCATTCCAACACATCGCAACGCAGGCTGTCGTGAAAAAAAATGTATTACTTCCAGGTAGTGGGCGTTGCGCCACGTTCTGGATGGTGCATCTGCACGATGCAGAAACGATGGCCGGTTGGCGCTTCCATCACCCACCAGCGTTTGACCTTGGCAATGCGGCGTGCGCCCAGTGCTTCAAGCCGGTCGGCCTCGGCATCGATATCATCGGACTCGATATCCAGATGCACGCGCGGTGCGTGATCGACGCGCTGTACCTCCACATGCAGGTCAGCGGGCGCACCCAGCAGCTCGGCGTACTGCGCGCCATCATCCTCGGTATAGCTGGGCTCGGCTTTCAGGCCCAGAGCGGGCGCCCAGAACGCGGCAGCGGCATCGCTGTCGTTGCCTTGGCAATCAATGATGAAACCGGCCAGACGGCTGCGGTGGCTCATGCGGATGCTCCAGTGGCAGAGGATCGCAGCCTACACCCGCTATCCGTGCGCGCGTGTTACCGCGCCGTCGGCGACAGTTGCTGCAGTGCTCAATCGCCATGCAGTGATGCACAGCGCGGAGTACACACTCCATTCGGCCAAACGTTGCAGCAGCCCGCGCAAGGGTTGCAGTGGTTCCAGCCCCATCAACACGAACAGCAGCAGCCAGAGCCCTGCCAGCGCGATCCAGAATGCGCGCATACCTGGGCGCAATGCCGGCGCGGTTGCCAACAGCACGAGGCCGAGTGCGGTGCCCAGATAGGTGAACACACCGAGCAGGGTGTGCAGCGATTGCGACAGGCTGCCAGCAATCGGGCAACCAAGATCGCAAGGTGCCAACGCTGAACCTATCCACGCCGCCGGCTCGAACAACAGCAGCCAATAGCCGAAACGGCTGGCGCCGCTTACCGGAGCTATCCGCGCGAAAGCGAACAGCAGCAGTGCGGCCGTTACGCCGACCGGAATGAAGCCGAACAGGCTGATCGCTTGCGCATGTGCGCTGCCAGTTGCGCCGAGTTCACTGATGTATTGCGACAGCGGCGAATAGCCAGGCTTGAGCGCGGCACCACCGAGCAGCATCAGCAGGTACATCGCCACGAACAGCAGGATCAAGCAGCGCTGGTAACGCATCGTCGGCCCTTCGATGGTTGCGATGTTCAGCGTATGCGATTGGACAGGAACAGTTCGACCTTGCCGCAGCCGGGGCAGGCATGCAGATCGAATTCCTCGCGGTTGACGAACAGCTCGCCGAGATCGCCGAGCAGGAAGGGCATCGCCTGCGAACCTTCGTGGAAACGCTTGCGACCTATGAATTCCATGCGCATGCCGGGGCAGCGCGGGCAGTCGATCAGGCGCGGTGGTTGGGTCCAGTTGCGGCCGTCATCGGGTTGATAGTCGCGCGGCGGCGGTGCGCCATCGGCGTGGGTGCCGCATTTCCAGCATTGATCGAAGTTGTCTTCGTTTACTTCCTTGCAGTTGCTGCAGGTCCAGGTGCCCATGGTGGTTTTGGTGGCGGTGTGGGATTGAGCAATCGTAGCGCTCGGATGCTGGGTTGGCGTTACAGGTGGGTGATGTTTTTTTGTGTGGTGGGGAATGCGGGGAAGATCAAAGGCAAGAGCCGCCCTCACCCCAACCCCTCTCCCCCACGCGGGCGACGGGGGCAATGCACTACGAGCCGCCGCATTGCCAGCCCCTCTCCCGCCTGCGGGAGAGGGGTTGGGGTGAGGGCAAGCTTCTAGCAAGCAGACCCGAAGCAAGCCAAAAAAAGGCCCGCATCACTGCGGGCCTCAAAATCACACAGCCAACAAACCTGTCAGTTGACCTTGGCCAGATCATCGATCAGCACGCGCAGGAAACGCGCGGCTTCGCCGCCGGTGCAGGCGCGGTGATCGAAGGTGACCGACAAGGGAATGACCTTGTGGGTTTCAATGCCGCCCATCACCGGGGTGACCTGGAAGCGGGCACGGCCAGCAGCAACGATGGCCACGCACGGCGGCACCACCACCGGAGTGGCGTAGCGGCCGGCGAACATGCCGAAGTTGGACAGGCTGATGGTGTAACCGCTCAGCTCCGACGGCGCGATCGAGCGGTCTTCCACCTGCTGGCGCAGGCGGTTGATGCCCTCGCGTACGCCGCGTGCATCGAGCATGTCGGCATTGCGCAGGGCCGGCACGAACAGGCCATCGTCGGTATCCACGGCAATGCCAATGTCGACCTGGGCATGCAGGGTGCGGGTGAGGTTGTCACCGTCGAACCAGGCGTTCATGGCCGGCACCGCCTGGCAGGCGCTGACGATGGCGCGGACCAGACGCGAGGTCATGTCGTTGCCCGGCGCCCAGGCATGGATGTCGGCGTCGTCGCTGAGCGTGGTCGGGACGACCTTGCTGTGCGCATCGGCCATCACCCGCGCCATGTTGCGGCGCACGCCCTTCAGCGGTTCCGGCTGGCCCTTGGCGACCACGCCCGGTGGGGGGGTGCGATTCGGCTTCCCCGGGGCGCACTGGGGGGTCCGGGGGGCTGTGGCGCTACGAGCGCCTCCCCCGGGCGCGCTGTGCGCGCCGACCTCTCCCGCTTGCGGGAGAGGTGAATTGGTGTGCACTGCTTGCGGTGCTGGCGAGCCCACGCGTGCAGTGCCATCGGCCGCCGCCTGCTTCACATCATTCATCGTCACCGCGCCTTCGGCGCCGGTGGCGCGCACGCGGGCCAGATCGACGCCGAGCTTGCGTGCCATTGCACGCACGGCCGGTACCGCCTTGACGCCACCGACGGCCACGGCCTGTTCGGTGTGCACGGCATTGGAGCTGACCATCGCGCCGACCACGGTGCCTTCATCGGCACGTTCGGCGGCAGCGGCAGCTACCGGTGCCGGGGCGGCAACTGGTGCAGGCGCGGCTTCAGCCGGTGCGCCATGGTGATGGCCGGTGTCCTGGCCTTCGGCACGCTGCGGCAGGTTGGGGTCGAGCTCGAAACTGGCCAGCACATGGCCGGTCACCACGATATCGCCAGCGCCACCGGCCAGCTTCAGTACTTTGCCGGAGTAGGGCGAGGGCACTTCGACCACGGCCTTGGCGGTTTCCATCGCCACCAGCGGTTCGTCGAGCTTGATAACGTCGCCTTCCTTGACGAACCACTCAACGATGGTCGCGTCCGGCAGGCCTTCGCCCAGGTCGGGCAGGTTGAAATTCTTGGTCTGGCTCATGTGCGTTTCTCTTCCAGCAATTCAAGTTCGCGTGCCGGCAGCCAGCCCTGCGCGCCATCGGCGCGCTCGGACCACCACCAGCCACCATGTTCGTGATGCAGCCGTACCTGCTCGCCGCGGTCCACGTCCAGCTCGCGTGCGCTGTAATCACGCAGCGCTTCGGCGCGGCCATCGTCCAGCACCTGCAGCCAGGCCACCGGCGCCCAGCCGGCGCCACCTTCGCTGGTTTTCACCCAGGCGAAGGCCGGCCATTCTTCGTCGCGGACACCGAGCTCGACGATCTGCCCGGTACGGAACTGCAGGGGGTTACGGTATTGGCTGCGGTAGCTGCCAATCAAGCGTGCCAGCATGTCAGCCCACCGCCACCGCGCGCTTGGCCGCGGTCACGATCCGCTCCACGCTTGGCAGGTACTTCATCTCCAGGCGGAACAGCGGGATGTGGGTGTCGTAGCCGGCAACGCGCTCGACCGGTGCCAGCAGGTCATAGATCGACTCTTCGGCCAGGCGGGCGGCGATTTCGGCACCGAAACCAGCGGTCTTCGGCGCTTCCTGCACGATCACGCAGCGGCCGGTCTTGGCCACCGACTCGGCGATGGTGGCGAAGTCCAGCGGGCGCAGCGTGGCCACGTCGATGACTTCGGCGCTGATGCCCTCGCCGGCCAGCTTGTCGGCGGCTTCCAGTGCTTCCTTGACCTGTGCCCCCCAGGTGACCAGGGTCACGTCGGTACCGTCACGCAGCACGAAGCACACGTCCAGCGGCAGTGCTTCGCCGTCGTTGACGACCACTTCCTTGTACTGGCGGTAGATGCGCTTGGGCTCCATGTAGATCACCGGATCCGGCTCGCGGATCGCGGCCAACAGCAGGCCGTAGGCACGCTGCGGGCTGGACGGCAGTACCACGCGCATGCCCGGCACATTGGTGAAGATGGCTTCGTTGGCTTCGCTGTGGTGCTCCGGCGCGCGGATGCCACCGCCCCACGGCACGCGCAGCACCATCGGGCAATGCAGGCGGCCACGGGTACGGTTGCGCAGGCGCGCGGCGTGACAGATCAGGTGATCGACCATCGGGTAGACGAAGCCGTCGAACTGGGCTTCGGCCACCGGCTTCATGCCCTGCGCGGCCAGGCCGACGGTCAGGCCGGCGATGGTGGTTTCATCCAGCGGGGTGTCGAGCACGCGCTGCGGGCCGAACTGCTGCTGCAGGCCGGCGGTGGCGCGGAACACGCCGCCGTTGACGCCGACGTCTTCGCCCAGCACCAGCACCGAGGGGTCGTGTTCCATTTCCCAGGCCAGGGCCTGGGTGACGGCTTCGATGAGGGTGATCGGGGTAGCTGTCATCGGGGTGTCTCCGCTGTTGCTCGCCGCGCTGTGCGCGACGCCGTGATCGTGGCTGGCCGAGGTGACGGCAGCATTGCGCTTGATGTCATCCATGGCGCTGCTCCAGGGCGATGGCGGCAGCACGCTGCGCCAGCAGGTCCGGCGGCGGATCGGCATACAGATAGTCGAACATCGCCTCGACCGGCTGCACCGGGCAGTTGAGGTAGGCATTGACCTCCTCGTCGACGCGGGTGCCACATTCGGCGATCCAGTTCTTTTCTTCTTCTTCGCTCCACACGCCCTGCGCGGTGAGGTACTTGCGCAGGCGGATCAGCGGCTCCTTCAACCAAGCCGACTTCACCTCGGCGTCGTCGCGGTAGCGGCGCGCGTCGTCGGCGGTGGTGTGGTCGGACAGGCGGTAGGTGAGCAGTTCCAGCACCGTGCCGCCTTCGCCGGCCAGGGCGCGCTCGCGCGCCTGTTCCATCGCCGCCAACACGGCGATCAGGTCGTTGCCGTCCACCTGCAGGCAGAACAGGCCACCGGCCAGACCCTTCTGGGCCAGGGTTTCGGCGCCGGTCTGGGCCGAACGCGGCACCGAGATGGCCCAGCCGTTGTTTACCACGCACAGGATCAACGGCAGCTTGTAGGCACCGGCCGAGTTCACTGCGGCGTAGAAGTCGGTCTTGGAACTGCCGCCATCACCGCAGACGCTGACCGCGACCTGCGGCAGGTTGCGCAGCTTGAACGACAGCGCCGAACCGGCCGCATGCAGGCACTGGGTCGAGATCGGCACGCAGATCGGGAAGTCGCGGACCGCATCGCTGTCGCGGTCGTAGTCGCTGCCGCGCTCGTCGCCGCCCCAGTACATCAGGACGTCACGCGGGCGCACGCCGCGCATGAACATGGCGCCGTACTCGCGGTAGCTGGGGGCGAACACGTCGCCGCTCTTCATGGCCGCGCCGATGCCGACATGGGCCGCTTCATGGCCCAGGCAGGAGGCAAAGGTGCCGAGCTTGCCGGTGCGCTGCAGCGCCACGGCCTTGGTGTCGAACACCCGCGTGGCCAGCATCTGCTTGAACATCGGCAGCAGCGAGCGTGGGTCACGCAGCGAGGCGGGGAGGTCTTCACGTACCAGGTTGCCGTCGGCATCCAGGTACTGCAGGTAATTGATTTGGAACTGGGCGGAAACCGTCATTGCAGCAACACCTTGGACAGATGGTTTCAAATGATAGGAATTACGCATGGTAAGGACTCAGTCCGAAAAAGCCGTCCTGCGCCGCAACAAGATTGACCGGACACAGGGCGATTTTGTTCCGCAGGGCGCGACTCGGGTGAGCAATTACAACGTATTCAGTCTGAAGCAACAGGAACGGCACATTGTCGCGCCGCTGGGCTTTGCGCGTGTTTCGATTCCGTTTGCGCGGGAAAGACCCTGCTGTCCCATGGACGGCGGATTGCCCGGTAGTGGGGGGGGGGGGGGGGGGGGGGGGGGGGGGGGGGGGGGGGGGGGGGGCGGCGGGGGGGGGGGGGCGCGGGGGGCCCCGCCCCCGGGGGGGGCGGGGGGGGGGGGGGGGGGGGGGGGGCGGGGGGCCGCCGGTCCGCCCGCCCCCCTCCCCCCCCCCCCCCCCCCCCCCCCCCCCCCCCCCCCCCCCCCAACCCCCGGAGGCCGCCCCCTTTGCCTGTAGCAAAAGGGAGGGGGCAGATGGCTTGGCCTGCGTTACCCTTGCCGCCCCATACGATGGCCAGGCCGATGACCGTAGAAAAGAACCAGCGTGAGCTCGAAGCCGGTATCCATACCGACCTGCAGGGCCGGCTCACCTACGGCGGCTACCTGCGCCTGGACCAGCTGCTGACGGCCCAGCAGCCGCTGTCCAACCCGCCGCACCACGACGAAATGCTGTTCATCATCCAGCACCAGACCTCGGAGCTGTGGCTCAAGCTGCTGGCCCATGAGCTGCGCGCGGCGCGCGGCCACATGCAGCGCGACGAGGTCTGGCAGTGCCGCAAGGTGCTGGCCCGGGCCAAGCAGGTGCTGCGCCTGCTGACCGAACAGTGGGCGGTGCTGGAAACCCTCACTCCCTCCGAATACATGGGCTTCCGCGACGTGCTGGGTCCGTCCTCGGGCTTCCAGTCGCTGCAGTACCGCTATATCGAATTCCTGCTGGGCAACAAGAACGCCGACATGCTCAACGTGTTCGCCCACGACCCGGAAGGGCAGGCGCAGCTGCGTGAGGTGCTGGAAGCGCCCAGCCTGTACGAGGAATTCCTGGCCTACCTGGCGCGCTTCGGCCACGCCATCCCGGCAGCCTACGAAGGCCACGACTGGACCCAGTCGCATATCAGCGACCCGGCCCTGCGCCAGGTATTCGAGAACATCTATCAGGACACCGACCGCTACTGGCGTGAGTACTCCCTGTGTGAGGACCTGGTGGACCTGGAGACCCAGTTCCAGCTGTGGCGTTTCCGCCACATGCGCACGGTGATGCGGGTGATCGGCTTCAAGCGCGGCACCGGCGGTTCCAGCGGCGTGGGCTTCCTGCGGCAGGCGCTGGAGCTGACCTTCTTCCCTGAGCTATTCGAAGTGCGTACCACCATCCGTGGCGACGCCTGAGCCCTTGTCGGGATTGAAAATTCAACCTATTCAGCGGCTTGCGCTGCGCCAGGGCAGGCGCTCGGGTGGCTGGGCCACGGTTTGGCGCAGCACTTGGTTGCAGCAGTATGTATTTGACGTGAAGCCGACGCTTCTGTGATCCTCGCCCGTCGTGCCGGTTCCGGCCGACTTGTTTGTATCACTTACCCATCGAATCATCAGGGGACACCGCATGAGCGCTGCCGCGCCGAATTCCGAACCAACCCCGGCGCCCGTGCCGGAGTTCAAGACCATCCTCGGCCATCCAAAGCCACTGTGGATGCTGTTCATGGCCGAATTCTGGGAGCGCTTTGCGTTCTACGGCATTCGCTGGGCGATGGTGCTGTACATCGTCGCGCAGTTCCAGGGCGGCCTGGCCTCGGGCGAAAAGCCTGCAGCCGAGCTGTACGGTGCCTACCTGGCGCTGGTCTATGCCGGTGCCATCTTCGGTGGCTACGTCGCCGACAAGCTGGTCGGTTTCCAGCGCTCCATCCTGCTCGGCGCATTGTTCATGGCCATTGGCCTGTTCATGCTGGTCTCGCCCAGCGAGGTGATCTTCAAGCTCGGCCTGGCCACGATCATCGTCGGCAACGGCCTGTTCAAGCCGATCATTTCAACCATGGTGGGCAAGTTGTACGTGCAGGGTGATGCACGCCGCGATGCCGGTTTCACCATCTTCTACATGGGCATCAACATCGGTGCACTGCTGGCCCCGGTCATCACCGGCGCGCTGGCCAAGATGGTTTTCGGCACCGAGCAGGACCCGCACTACCAGTGGGTGTTCATCGCCTCGGGTATCGGCATGGTGGCCAGCCTGATCTGGTTCTGGTTCGGCCGCGCGCAGCTCGAGGGTATCGGCCTGCCGGAAGAAGGCCAGAAGAGCCTTGGCCGCGTCGGACTGGTGGCCGCGCTGGGTCTGCTGGTCGGCATTCCGGTGTTCTACTTCCTGCTGACCATTGATGCCAATGCGCTGCAGGCCATCCTGATGACGCTGTTCATCGTGCCGGCCGTGATGCTGTTGGTCGAAGGCATCCGCAGTGGTTCGGTCGCGCGTGACAAGGTGATCGCCATGCTGGTGATCTTCGTGTTCAACGTGCTGTTCTGGATGTTCTTCGAACAGGCCGGCAGCTCGTTCACCTTCCTCGCCGACAAGATCGTCAACCGCGAGTTCGGCAGCTGGACCTTCCCGCTGGAGTGGTTCCAGTCGGTGAACTCGGTGGCCATCATCGTCTGTGCGCCGATCATGGCCTGGATGTGGGTCAAGATGGGCAAGTCCAATCCGTCCATTCCGCGCAAGTTCGGCCTGGGCCTGATCTTCAACGGCCTGGCCTTCCTGCTGCTGATGGTGGCGCTGTCGAGCATGGTCAACGATGCCGGCAAGATCCCGTTCTGGACCCTGTTCGCGGTCTATGTGATCCAGTCCATCGGTGAGCTGTGCCTGTCGCCGATCGGTCTGTCGATGACCACCAAGCTGGCACCGACCCGCCTGGCCGGCATGGCAATGGGTTGCTGGTTCCTGTCCATCGCCATCGGTAACAATCTGGCCGGTATCTTTGCCGGCAAGGTCAGCGGCGAAGGTGGCATGACCGTTGCGTCGGCGCAGTCCGGTTACACCTTCGGCTTCTGGGCCCTGGTGGGCTCGGGTGTGGTGCTGTTCCTGGTCGCTCCGCTGATCAACAAGCTCATGCACGGTGTGAAGTAAGGAGTTACACGATGAAACTGCTGTTCGGAACGCTTCCTCTGTTGCTCACCGTGGCGCTGGCTGGCTGCAATCAACCAACGCCTGCCAAACCTGAAAAGGTGCAGCCACTGGACACGTCCGAACAGAAGGCACCGGTGGCTGATACCAGCCAGCCGGTGGCATCGGGCAATACCCCCACCGCAGCGGATATCGCTGCGGTGGCCGGGCTCAATGCGCAGTTCGACCCGGCCCGCGACCCGGTTGCGGACCTGGAAACGGCCAAGGTAGAAGCCCAGCGTGGCGGCAAGCGGATCATGTTGGATGTGGGCGGCGAGTGGTGCTCCTGGTGCCACCTGCTGGACGCGTTCATGGAAGGTGATTCGGAACTGCGCCGCTTCCGCGATGCCAACTATGTGTGGATGAAGGTCAACTACAGCGAAGAGAACGAGAACGCCGAGTTCCTTGCGCGCTTCCCGGAGATCAAGGGCTACCCGCACCTGTTCGTGCTGGATGCCGAAGGCCAGCTGCTGCATTCGCAGTTCACCGGTGATCTGGAGAAGGGCAAGGGTTACGACCGCGCCAAGTTCGATGCCTTCCTCAAAGCATGGGCACCGCCGGCGAAGTAAGCCTGCGATGTGCTTGAACGAGAACGGCGCCGAGAGGCGCCGTTTTTTGTGCCCCCTCCCTTGCGCATCGCGCAGGGGAGGGTTGGGG
>NZ_JBRREF010000125.1:0-10409 GCF_056760135.1 Stenotrophomonas sp. STEN023
GGCCGCCCGCCCGGGGGATCGGGTTGGTCCCCCGGGCCGGCCAGTGCGCGGCCCACGCGGGGGCGCCGCCGCCCCGACCCCCCCGCCCCCGCGCACGGATCACCAACTGAAACGTGCGGTGGCGGTGATGGTGCGGCCGGTGCCGTAGTAGCAGGACGACACACCGCTGCAGGTGGAGACGAAACGCTTGTCGGCGAGGTTGCTCAGGTTGAGCGCGAACTGCGTGCCGACCGCACCGTGCTGGCCGGCGTCATAGCGGATGGCGGCATCCCACAAGGTGTACGACGGAATCAGGTAGAGGTTGGCGCTGTCGCCGTAGCTGCGGCCGTTGTAACGCACGCCGGCGGCAAGGCTCAGGCCTTCCAAGCCACCGGCGAGGAAGGTGTAATCGGCCCACAATGCCGCCGTCCAGTCCGGCACCATCGCCAGCTGCTTGCCGGTATAGCCGTTGTTGCTGCGGGTGACTTCCGAGTCCATCCAGCTGGCCGCACCGATCACGCTGAAGCCTTGCAGCGGGGTGATGCGCCCTTCCAGCTCGGCGCCGCGCACGCGACCTTCGCCGTCCTGCACCTGGCAATCGGCATTGCCGGCGGCACCGCAGGTGTTATGCGATTTGATCGGATCGTTGGTGACGATGTTCTGCTGGCGCAGGTCGTAGGCCGACAGCGTCAGCAGGCCATCGAACGAAGCCGGCTGATACTTCAGCCCTGCCTCCCACTGCTTGCCGGTCACCGGGTCGAACGGCGTCTGCGTGTAACTCATGTTGACGTTGGTGGCTGCCGGCTGGAACGACTCGGCGTAGCTCAGGTACGGGGTCAGGCCGTTGTCGGCCACGTACAGGATGCCGGCGTTGCCGGTGAATGCCTTGTCCTTGACCTTGGTCGGCACCACCGCGCGGTAGGTGTTGGTGGCCACCGTATACGCCTGGGTCCAGGTGTCGTCCCTGGTCCAGTCGTGGCGGCCGCCGAAGGTCAGGCGCCACTTGTCGATGGCGATCTGGTCCTGCAGGTAGACGCCGGTCTGGCGGTTGATGCCGCCGCTGTAACTGATGCTGGTGGTGACCGGCACGTAGTTGGTATAGACCGGATTGAAGATGTCGATGTCGGCCGGATTGGTCATCGCGCCGCGCGCGCCGGTCCAGTCGGCCTTCTGCCAGTCCACGCCGAACAGCACGGTGTGCTCGGCAACGCCGGTGCTGAATTTGCCGGTCAGGCGGGTATCGACGGTCTCGCCCTTGGAGTCGCCTTCACCCCAGGTTGCGCGGCGCTTCTGGGTGCGGCCATCGGCGTTGAGGGCGCCATTGGTCACCACCGAACGGAACACCGATTCGACATTGGTATGGCGCGCACTCTGGCTCAGGGTCCAGTTGTTGTTGAAGCTGTGTTCGAACAGGTAGCCGGCGGTCCAGATGGTGCGGTCGAAGGTATTCCAGTTGGGCTCGCCGATGAAGGTGGTGTTCTTCATGTAGCCGTAGGCAGTGGGCCGCAGCGTGCCGGCCATCGGCAGGAACTGGTAGGTCGAGCCACCGTCGTCCTTCTGGTACAGGCCGAGCAGGGTCAGGCGCGTGCGCTCGGCGATCTGGAAGGTGTAACTGGGCGCCAGGAACCAGTGCTGCTGCTCGGTGCGGTCGATCTGGGTCTGGCCGTCGCGGTACAGGCCGACCAGACGCAGCAGGTGGCGGTTGTCGTCGCTGCCGGTGCCGACGTCGAAGGCACTGCTGTACTGGCCGTTGCCATCAATGCCCAGGCGCAGCACCTGCTGCTGGTCGGGCATCGGCGTCTTGCTGACCTGGTTGACCATGCCGCCCGGAGCCACCTGCCCGTACATCACTGCGGATGGGCCCTTGAGCACTTCCACCCGATCCAGGTTCCAGCTGTCGACCATGCTGCGGTTCCACTGGCTGCCCTGCGGCGCGCGCATGCCGTCGATGGTGACGTTGTTGGCCCAGCTGCCGGCATCGAAGCCGCGGATGCGGAAGTCATCGACGCGGTTGTCGATGCCGCTGCTTTCCAGCGACACACCGGCCACGTAGCGCATCGCCTCGTTGAGGTTCTGCACGCCGCGTGCGTCCAGTTCCTCGCGCGCGATCACCGATACCGACTGTGCGGTTTCGGCGATGGCGGTATCGGTCTTGGTCGCACCGGAGGTGTGGCCGGTGGTGCGGTAGGCATTGACCCGCACCGCATCCAGGGTCTGCGCGTCGGCAGCCGGCGCCGCATCAGCTTCGGCGGCGACTACAGCAAGCGGGAACAGGGCCGAGACGACGGCAAGAGACAACAAGGCCGGACGGAGGCCGGCAGAAATACGGGGGAGGGACACGGATCAACCTGCACAGACAGAAGTATTGGCTGACTGCCCGGGCAGCGGCTGATACGTCGATTATAGTAAATAATAACCATTCTCAACAACATGGCTGGCACTGGCTGTTCTGCCAGCCACGCTGGTGCCGTTGGCGAAGGCCTGAATACCCGGCCCAAGGCGCGCTTTGCGCCAGCATGTAAAATGGCCAATTTTTAGTCAGGACCATGGCGAAAGCATCCGAACGGGCGCCCGTTCTGGGCCCGGCGTTCATTCGCCTGCTGGCCCGCTTCAATGACGAGGGAGCATCCCCTGCGGCGCCTGCGGTGCCGGAGCGGCTGGCGCAGTGGTTCGACTGGAACCGTGCCATCACCCTGTCCAAGGCGCTGGACAACCCACCGCCGGAGCCCGAACCCGGTGCTGCCTACGATCCGGCGCAGGATGCCGAATACGCCAATGTGCGAACCAAGTTGATGGAAGCCATCCAGGCCGACATCGACCTCAGCCCGCCACGCAACCCAGCGCCTGCCGACGCCGAGCTGCCGCCCGGCTTCGCCCCCTACCGCCAGCACTACCTGAACCAGCAACGTGCCATGCAGACCGCCAGCGGCCGCCTGCGCGGCCGCCTGCGTGACATGCTGGCCCGGCAGTCCGCGTCCAAGGCGCGCCTGGCCGAAGTCGACGCGGTGATGGAAGCCACCCTCAGCCCGCGCGAACACAGCCTGCTTTCCCATGTGCCGGCCCTGCTCGGCCAGCACTACCAACGGCTGCACGACGCCGCCGCGCACGACCCCGCCGATGCAGCCGCATCGGATCCCACCGCGGCACCCACCGGCCCCTGGCTGGCCACGTTCCGGCAAGACCTGCGCATCGCGCTGCTGGCCGAACTGGATGTCCGTTTCCACCCCATCGATGGCCTGCTTGCAGCGCTACGCACCCGGTAATCCGTACCTCATGTCCAGAAACCTCGTTGCAGTCGTTGTCTTCCTTGTTGGCCTGCTGGCCGTGTGCTGGATCGGCATCGGCTATGCCGGCACCCATCCGCTGGCGGCGGTGGTCGCCGCGGTCATCGCTGCCTGCTATCTGGCCGGCGCGGTGGAACTGTTCCGTTACCGCCAGGCCACCAGCACCTTGCAACAGGCCTTGCCATCCATCGGTGAAGCGGCAGACAACCTCGACGGCTGGCTCAGCCGCCTGCAGCCGGGCCTGCGTGGTCCGGTGCGGCTGCGCGTACAGGGCGAGCGCGTCGGTCTGCCCGCACCTGCACTGACCCCATACCTGGTCGGCCTGCTGGTGTTGCTGGGCATGCTCGGCACCCTGCTCGGCATGATGGCCACCCTGCGTGGCACCGGCCTGGCGCTGGAAAGCGCCACCGATCTGGATGCGATCCGCAGCTCGTTGGCCGCACCGGTCAAGGGGCTTGGTTTTGCCTTCGGCACCTCGATCGCCGGTGTTGCCAGTTCAGCCGCACTCGGCCTGCTGTCGGCGCTACTGCGTCGTGAGCGCGCGCAGGCCGTGCAGGAACTGGATGCCGGCATCGCCAGCCAGCTGCGCATGCATTCGCAGAGTTTCCAGCGCGGCGAGACCTTCCGCCTGCTGCAGGAACAGAACGCGCTGATGCCGACCCTGGTCGAGCGCCTGCAAGCCATGATGGGCAGCCTGGAACAGCAGCACCAGGCCAACAACGAACGCCTGCAGGCCAGCCAGCAGGAGTTCCACCAGCGCACCGAAGCGGCCTATACGCAGCTGGCGGCATCGCTGCAGCAATCGATGCAGGCCGGCATCACCCAGCAGGCCAATGCGGTTGGCGCCGCGCTGCAGCCGGTCGTCGACGCGACCATGGCCGGGCTTGCTGACAAGTCCAATGCGCTGCACGCCAGCATCGACAGCGCCGTGCACAAGCAACTGGAAGGCATCAACGCAGCCGTGCAGAGTGCGGCCGCAACTGCGGGCAGCAGCTGGAACAGCGCACTGGAGCAACAGCAGCGCAGCAACAGCGCGCTGACCGAACAGCTGCAGCAGGCGCTCGCACAGTTCGGCAGCAGCTTCGAACAGCGCTCCAGCAGCCTGATCGACGGCGTCGCCGCGCGCATGGAAGACAACGTCGGCCGTACCGCCGAAGCGTGGCGCGATGCATTGGCGAAGCAGCACAGCGCGCATGGCGAACTGGCGCAGCGCAACGAGCAGGCCTTGCTGGCAGCGTCGTCTGCGTTTGAACAACACGCGCAGTCGCTGCTGTCTTCGCTGCAGCAATCGCAAGAACAACTGCAGAGCGCGTTCGCCGAACGCGACGAACAGCGCCTGGGCCAGTGGTCGCAGAGTCTGTCGGCGATGGTCAGCACGCTGGACAGCAGCTGGCAGCGCAATGGCGAGGCTGTCGCGCAGCGCCAGCAGCAGATCTGCGACAGCCTGGCGCAGACCACGCAGGCCATGAGCGAACAGCAGCAGACGCAGGCCCGCGACACCATCGCCGAGATCTCGCGACTCGTCCAAACCGCTTCCGAAGCACCGCGCGCCGCTGCCGAAGTGGTTGCCGAGCTGCGCCAGAAGCTGTCCGACAGCATGGTCCGCGACACCGCCATGCTGGAAGAACGCAGCCATCTGCTGTCCACGCTGGAAACCCTGCTCGGCGCTGTCAACCACGCATCGACCGAGCAACGCAGCGCGGTAGATGCCTTGGTCAGCACCTCGGCTGATCTGCTTGAACGCGTCGGCAGCCGCTTCAGCAATCAGCTCGAAAGCGAGACCAGCAAGCTCGACCACGCCGCCGCCAATGTCACTGCCAGCGCGGTCGAGATGGCCAGCCTGGGCGATGCCTTCGGCAGCGCCGTGCAGCTGTTCGGCCAATCCACCGCAGCCTTGAACGAGCGCCTGCAATTGATCGAAAGCGCGCTGGACAAGTCACTGGCCCGCAGCGACGAGCAGCTGGCCTACTACGTCGCGCAGGCGCGCGAAGTGGTGGACCTGAGCATGCTCTCGCAGAAGCAGATCATCGGTGAGCTGCAGCAGCTGGCCGAAGCCCGCGACAACGCCGGAGCCTGAGCGCGATGAGCGACGAAATCGAATTCGACGCCGAATCCAGCGCCACCACCTGGGCCGCGTTCGGCGACCTGATGTCGGTGCTGCTAGGCGCCTTCGTGCTGATCCTGGCCAGCGTGATCGGCATCCAGTTGCTGTTGCATAACCGCCTGGATGAAGAGGTCAAGCAACGCCAGGAGCAGACCGCCAAGCTGAAGACCTTGGAACAGGCCCTGGCTGCACCGTTGGCCGCTGGCCGCGTCACCGTGATCAATGGGCGCATCGGCATCAGCGGCAGCGTGTTGTTCGCACTCAACTCCGACCAGCTGCAACCGGAAGGCCGCGAGCTGCTGCAGAGCATCGCCGCGCCGTTGCGGGACTATCTGGGTGCACGCGAGGAAATCCTGATGGTCAGCGGCTTCACCGACAACCAGCCGGTGCGTGTGGTCAATGGCCGCTTCGCCGACAACCTGGAGCTGTCCGCCGCGCGCGCGCTCACCGTCACCCGCACCCTGATTGCCGATGGCGTGCCGTCGCAGTCGGTGTTCGCCGCTGCCTTCGGTGCCGAGCAGCCGGTCAGCAGCAACGATGACGAAGCGGGCCGCGCCAAGAACCGTCGCGTCGAGATCGCACCGATCCCGCGTCCCAAGCAGGACGGCAAGGCCGATGCCGCGCAATGATGCCCGCTGATTCGGCAGCACTTGCACAGCTGCAGGCATGGCGCGAGAGCAGTTCCGATCGTTTCGATCCGCCGCGTTTCGAGCTGATCGCGGCGCTGGCGCAGCGCGCGCAACGTTACAGCGGCAGCGCACGCCAGCAGTTGGATGTGCGTCTGTCGCAGTTGATCGACGCGTATGCGCAGCTTGTTGCTGTTGACGTTGCGGAGCATGCAGCAAAGACCAGCGCTGGAAGCCCCCTGCAGTCGCTGCTGCTGCAGCTGGAAGCAGATCCACTGCAATACCAGTTACCGTTGAGCAACTCCAACGCGGCAGCTGGCGGCAGCAACACTGGCGACAACAACGAAGCAGCGCTGATGCCGGCACTGGATGAATTCCAGCAGCTATGGAGCCGCATCCGCATCGACAGCCTGCTACGTCAGTGTCTGGACTCGTTGCCAGCAGATGCAGGTCCGCTGAACTCCAGTGTGCTTACCTATCGTGCGATGGCGCTGATGCAGGAGCTGTCGCCGGAGTATCTGCAGCACTTCATCGCCTACGTGGACGTACTGACGTGGATGGAGCAACTGGGCGCCAGCAGTCCGCAAAGCAACACTGGCCGCGCCGCCAGCGCCCGCAAGCCTCCTCGCGCGAGCACAGGCAAACGCAAAAAGACCTAGCGCTTCAACGCGCACCGTTCATGCCAGCGGCAGCTGCAGACTGAACACCGTGCCTTGTGCTGTGGAAGTAACCTGCGCCTGCCCACCATGCGCGTGGGCGATGGCGCGGATGATCGCCAGACCCAAGCCTGCACCCTCACCATGGCCGCGCCCGCGCGAACGATCCGCGCGATAGAAGCGGTCGAACAATCGTGGCAACACATCGGCAGGAATCGGCGCACCGGGATTGCTGACCTCGATGCTGCAGCGCCCATCGCTGCTGCGGATGCGTATCTGTACCACGCCGCCGGGCGGGCAATGCTGGATGGCGTTGGAGAGCAGGTTGGCGATGGCACGGTGGATCATCAGGCGGTTTCCCTGCAGTTCGGCATCGCCGTCACGCTGCAGGCACACTTGTTTGTCTTCGGCCAATAGACCGTAGAACTCCAGCAGCGTATCCACCAAGCCGCCAATCGCCACACGTTCCCGGGTTGGCAACGCATCCACCGTTTCCGCCTGTGCCAGATACAGCATGTCCGTCACCGTCCGTGACAACCGCTGCATCTCCTCGGCGCAGGAACCAAGCGCATCGCGATAGGCGGCGTTGTCACGCGGCTGCGCCAGCACCACGTGCACCTGGGTAAGCATATTGGTGATCGGCGTGCGCAACTCATGGCTGAGGTCGGCGGAGAATTCGGACAGACGCACGAAATCGTTCTGCAGCCGCGTCAGCATGCTGTTCAAGGTCTGCGCAAGGTGATCGAGCTCGGCCGGGGCCGCGCCCACCGACAGGCGCCGGTCCAGATGCTCGGTGGTGATCTGCTTGGCTTCATCGGCCAAGTTCTGCAGCGGTCGCAACGTGCGCCGCACCACGTAGCCGCCGAGCAGGCTGCTGGCCACCGCCGCCAGCACAATGCAGGCCGCAAGCAGCTGGTGGAAGCCACGCAGGAACGGCGCGTGGCGGGCACCGTCAATCGCCAACAACAAGGTCAACGGGCGGCCCTGCTGCATCTGGCGCAGATGCAGGACGATGAAACGGTTGTCGTCTGGCAGACGCCACAGCTGCTGTCGCAGCTGCGCAGTCGGCGGATGCTGCCGCGCATAGGCCAGCAGGCTTGGCGGCGCGGTGGAGAACAGCGCATTGCCCTCGGCATCACCGATCCAGAAGGCGATATCCGGATGGTGACCCAAGGCTTCACCGAGCCGTTGACCTAGCTGCTGCGGCGCTACGGTAGCCGCCATATCGCTGATCAGTGCCGCCTTGTTCTCCAGCTCGGCGCGGTCCAGGGCATTGAAGTTGTGCCGTACCGCCTGGTCGATGGCGATGCCGAGCACGGCCATTACCAACACGCTGATCGTGGCCAGCAGTGCGGTAAGCCGCCAGACGGTGGAGCGCCGCCGCGTCACGCATCGTCACCGGCGGCTGGCGCTTCCAGCACATAGCCCATGCCGCGCACGGTAACGATGAGCTTGTCGGCGAAATCGTCGTCGATCTTGGCCCGCAGCCGGCGTACCGCGACATCAATGACGTTGGTATCACTGTCGAAGTTCATGTCCCATACCTGTGATGCGATCAGCGAGCGCGGCAGCACCTCACCACGGCGTCGCGCCAGCAGTTCCAGCAAGGCGTACTCCTTCGGGCTGAGCGCGATGCGGCGCTCGCCACGCTGCACGCGGCGGCGCAGGGTATCCACCACCAGATCGGCGATGACGATGCGCTCCGCCTGCGGCTGAACCTGGCCGCGACGCAACAAGGTACGCACCCGCGCCAGCAATTCGACGAAGGCGAAAGGCTTGACCAGGTAATCGTCGGCACCCAGTTCCAGGCCCTGCACGCGATCAGGAATGCTGCTGCGCGCGGTCAGGAACAACACCGGCAGTGGATTGCCGGCATCACGCAGCCGCGCCAGTACATTCCAGCCATCCATGCCCGGCAACATCACGTCCAGGATCAGCAGTTGATGGTCGCCGCTGCTGGCCAGGTGCAGCCCGTCCACGCCGTCGGCAACGAGATCCACCACATAGCCGGCCTCTTCAAGCCCTTGGCGCAGATAGCTGCCGGTCTTGGGTTCGTCTTCGACGATCAACAACTTCATTGCGGGTCCTCGAAGCAGCGCTGGCTCAGGCGGTGGGGTCAAGCGTACCCAGTACGGCGACACATGCCAGCACCAGCAGCGCCAGCAATGCTTCCAACGCGAGGCTGCGGCGCAGCGCGCGCAATGGATGCGCTGCTCTGGTCTGCAGCGCAGCAGCCAGAGCCGGCACCAGCCGCCAGCGATGCAAAGCTGCCAACAACAGCATGCCGACCACCAACAGCAGCTTGAACGACAGCCAGCGCCCATGGGGGGTGCCGGTCAAACTGGCCAGGCCGCCACCCAGATCGATGTAGCTGATGCTGCCGGTAATGGCCAGCAGCGCGACGATGACCGTACCGGGCAGCGCGAAACCACGCAGGCCGGCCAACAGCGCCGCTGCGCGTTCACCTTGTGGCTGTTGCTGGCTGCGCCACAACAGGCTCAGCAAGGCCATGATGGCGCCCAGCCACGCACCGGCCGCAAGCAGGTGGACGATGCCCGCCGACAGCCGTGGCCAGCCTTGCAGGTACTCGCCCGCGCCGGCATGACCGTTCCAGGCAAGGCTGGCCAACGCGATGGCGGCCAATGCTGTCTGTGGCAGCAGCTGACGCGCGTGCTGCCGCCGTGGCAGCAACAGGAGCAGCAGCAAGGCCAGCACCGCGCCGCGGATCAGAGCGGCGCGACCGGCGGTGGTGGCACCGATGAACCAGGCCAGATCATCTACCCCCAATGCATCCGGTGCGATGTCGAGCAAGGTGGATACGCGCAAAGTCGCGTCCAGCAACACCATGACCAGACCAACGATGGCCAGCAGCACGCCCCAACTGCGCCAGCCCAGCAGCGGCGCCAGCCGCTGACTGCGCGCGAACAGCGGTACGCCGAACAGCAGCATCAGGTCCACATACAACAGGAAACGCAGCGCGTAGACAAAGGGTTCCGACATCGTCCGGCCTGCTTACTTGACGCTGAAATCGAGCTCGCCACTCATCGGGTGGCTGTCCGATCCCACCGTGCGCCATTGCAGGCGATAGTTGCCCGGCACCAGCGGTGCATTGGGCACGGTCCGCAGGGTGCGGCCATCGGCAAGTACCTGCGCAGGCGCCACGGCCACCTTCATCCACAAGCGGCCATGACCCATGAACAACTCGGCGCGCGAGCCGCGTGCGAGCAAGGCTTCGCTGAAGGTCACGTCGATCTGGGTTGGCGCGGCCACGGCGGCGTTGGCAGCAGGACTGGAGCTCAGCGCCCGCGGATGCGCGATTGCCGTGGCCGTAGCGAAGAAGCCAGCCAGCAGCACGGCGGCAGCGGAAAGAGAGAAACGACGGAGCAATGACATGACCGGCACCTGCAAGAGAGGTGCTCAGGCTAGGCGCGCTCAGCTGTCATCGGCCTGACCTGGAGATTACGAAACTGTCAGAAACCCGTTGCTAGGAAGCAGTGCACTGCGCGAACCGGGCTACATCGACGGCGAGCAGACTGCTTGTTTGTGGGAGCGGCGTAAGCCGCGAAGCAGATACATCACCAGGAGACACTGCTGCTCACGACTTCAACACTGTCAGCTTCGCGGCTTGCGCCGCTCCCACAAACAGAGACTGCCCCTGAGAGAGTCGGGGGGGGGGGGGGGGACCCCCAGACCGCCCCCGGGGACCCCCCCCCCCGGGCCCACCAGGGCGAAAGGGAACCCCCCCGAGGACCCCCGGGTT
>NZ_JBRREF010000126.1:0-10107 GCF_056760135.1 Stenotrophomonas sp. STEN023
CAACCCGACACGGCGACACGGTTCCAATGGCGGCCTGTCCCCGATAGAGTTTGAACGGCAGTACGCACTAAACGGCTGAAGAGTGTCTACAAAAGCCTGGGCGATTCACCTACTCCTAAGTGAAGACCTGCATGGAGAATATCTATTAATAGAATTCAAGCGCCCCAGCCACCCTCTCAAGTATACCGACTACCAACAAGCGACTAGATATCGCCACGACTTCGCCAAACATGTCAGAAAACAAATCAAAGTTATTATTATCGGAGGCAAACGATCTGAGGACTTCCCCTCAACAAACCTAGAACCCGGCGTCTCGTCAATGCTATTTACTGGAATAATATCTTCAGCGCGGCGCCAGATTCAATGGCAAATACGAAAAATATGATTTCCAGCCCGAAATACCACCACAGAGCTGACGCAGCGCCCCTATCCCGCGCCCCCTTCACTAGCATTTAAATATAAAAACATAACCGCGAAAAAGAACACCATGGACGACGAATTGATCCTAGCGCTCGTAGTACAGCACTTTAAAACGAAAGAAATTTCAGTTATGTCACTAACTCAAAATTATAAATTTGATATTGTGGCAAAGGAGGCCGGAGGTCGCACCACAACTATCGCTATTTCCGAAAGCACTTCAACGATTGGCTCCTCACTAGAATCTGAAACGGACTCAGTAACCGTCATCTACGGAGAGAACGGCGAAGGAAAGACGGCATTACTACTGGATGTATGTCGAACTTTATCATCCAATACTCGCCATCATCCGCTCGGCACCATCTGGCGAGATGCTATTGGAGGTATCCACCTCAACCCTGGCTCGGATCAGAGAGCAATCAAACTAACTGGCCATGGCACAACCAAGGAACCTCGGAAGCAACGAGAGAGGTTCGGATCCGTTTTCTACACGACCTCCCCGTTTGAATCAGCACGACGTCGACAACTCGCAACGGAAGGTACGATTGATGTGACGCCGTCATTTGGTACGAATTCGTTCAATGGGACGTCACTCTGCCAAGCTACAGCGTCGCTACCCAAGGACATCCCTTTTATTCGACAAGCAAAGGTGCAACTAGAGATAAGGCATATCCTGGATATCGAGGATGAGATCGAAAAGTTCATTTTTGCTCTGTCGCCATTTGACTCAGAAAGGTCAGTCTCCAAACGATCTG
The DNA here is from genome assembly GCF_056760135.1 of Stenotrophomonas sp. STEN023. Lineage (NCBI taxonomy): Bacteria > Pseudomonadati > Pseudomonadota > Gammaproteobacteria > Lysobacterales > Lysobacteraceae > Stenotrophomonas > Stenotrophomonas sp. STEN023. The sequence continues at coordinate 1,173 of NZ_JBRREF010000126.1, forward strand.
AGCGCGAGAACATCTACGCCAAAAAGCTTCAAAGACTGGGACAGAGCTTGAGCGTTCGGACACAGTCCTTACTCGCTATAGAGCTACTCCGGGCAAGGTTGGATGGCCCCAAAGCAGCAAAAACTCTACTTTTAGATCTATTCAGTAGAAATTCCGCACTAACCGGTAGTCAAGCTATCGGGCGATTTCTCAGCCGTCGCAAGAGCGATAAGTACGGGCGTGTAATTACTCCACACATATTAAGGTCCATTGAGAACCTTAGAAGGGAAACAGCGAGCAAATCCCCAACGAAACTAATGGATCACGCCCGATTGCTCGGCTCAAAGTCGCCAACGGAGATCTCTGGACTACAGGAGGCTGAAAATCTTGGATTGCTACGCTGGAATTTTTTCGAGCTTAGCAGCGGACAAGTTGCACTATTAATGCTATTCGCCTCCCTTAGTTCCGCTCTAGAAGCCCTTAGCGCCAATGGAACTAAACATGTCGCGATAGTAATAGATGAGGGCGAAATGTTCATGCATCCAGCATGGCAACGAAAGTACCTTCGTGACATCATGAAGTTTATCAGTCGATATAGAAAATCATTTAAGGAAATACACCTGATCTTGGCAACACACTCCTTAATCGTCGCAGGCGACACCCCTCCAAATAGACTCTTCGATGTAAAGTCAGGAAAGATGCGAAACGGTTTCGCACACGGCCCAAAAGAAATTCTTTCGGACATATATGGCGTGCAAGAATTCTCCGGATACCTTACTGAGAACCTATATGAGAAGATAATTGATTTTTTTGAGTCATCAAAAGCCACCTCAATCACGAACGAAGAAGAAGCGAAGGACTTAATCAACCAAATTGCATCAAGTCATCTAAAAGCGCACCTACTCGAAGAGCTCAACAGGCGGACACAAGAAAAGCATGCTTAAACTAACGCCAATATCAGAAACAGATCGTAAGCTTCACCTTAAATTAGTGAAAGAAAATTTTAAATCAAAACTAAAATCCGCCACCGCGAATATTTCGCCCACCTACAACAAGTCGCTGATCAAATATTTAGAGAAAAATCTCAAGGACATAGCTCTTGGGGATCCAGCCCGCCTGGAAAGCATTGCCAGCGAGATTATCCAAAAATTTCCCGATTTCTCGAAATACACCGCAAGAATTAAAAAGGGAAACAGCGATAAAGATAAAAACAACAAAAACACACTCGAAATTATAAACAAATGCTTCGATTACAGTAGCTTCTCGAATAGCAAAGATGGATGGGGGGCATATGCTCTCGTTAACGCCTATCAACTGCGAATATGCCCTTACTGCCAATGCAACCACATCAATCTGCACCTAGAAAATGACCCCGGCGCATCGAGCGCTGGGCAATTCAGGCTACGCCCGCCACTCGACCACTATCTACCTAAGTTTATATTTCCTTACTTGGCAGTTTCGCTAAGCAATCTCATTCCATCGTGCGCTCAATGCAACTCAGGCGTGAAGTCGACTGGAAACCCGCACAACAAAGTTCTATCGCATCCACTTGACGAAAAGCCAATCAATGTAAAATTTTCCTCCATCGGAACACTCCGCAAGAAGCCTAGCGGACACGTGAAATTGGAAGACGTAGCCCTGACGCTTGAAGGCCAGAACATAGAATCAACCAATCATATAGCGGAGTTCCGACTACAGGAACGGTACTACTGGTACCGCCACGAGGTGAAAGACCTGCTGGATCGCGACTTAAAGTATCGGGACCTCAGCCCAAAGTTGCAGGGAATTATTGATCGTGAACTGTTTGTGCTTGGCTTCTTTGCGAACAACGCCGAGAGGCGTTCGCTAGGCTTTTGCCTTCGCGATATTTACAGGGAGCTTTTACCCATCCAAGCATTTTAAATGCATTTGCGGCCAAGCAAACTAGACGATATCGCAAGGAACTAGACCAAGAGTTCCACCAAGAGGCTCTCATCGTATAACATTCAGCGCATTTAGCGCCACGCCATCCATGCACTCATAATCTCAACCATGTCGCACCTCTCAGCCGAGATCCTGAGGAGATTACTCAGAAACGACCAAACCGTGGTTACCAGCGCATTCCGAACCTCACGTTGCGTGGTGGCTGCTGGCTATTCCTCGGAAGGTTTGTACAAGGTCAGTTTCGCCCCAAAGAAAGGCATTCTGATAAATTCGATATTTCCTACTCCCGCATTGCGGGAGGCAACACGTTCTTTTCAGAGAATTTTTTACCAATTTACTCCGACCTAGCCAAGCACCCCAACTTACATCGACCTCAACTCTTCCGCTTCGCCCGAGGATGCGCAGCATCATAAACCTTCGCCAGATGCTGGAAATCCAGATGCGTATAGATCTGCGTGGTTGCGATATCCGCATGCCCCAGCAGTTCCTGCACGCCACGCAGGTCGCCTGAGGATTCCAGGATATGGCTGGCGAAACTGTGCCGCAGCATATGCGGGTGCACGTTCTTGAACAGCCCCTGGCGTTGCGCCAGTTGCTTGATGCGGATCTGCACGGCGCGTTGGCTGATGGGGCCGCCGCTGCGGCCCGGGAATACCGGCTTCTCGCCGGTGCCGCCGCTTTCCTTGCGCCACTCCTGCAAAGCATTCATTGCATGCGAGCCGACCGGCACGGTGCGTTCGCGGTTGCCCTTGCCGTGCACAAGCACGATGCCGCTGGCGGTATCGAGGTCGCGCCAGCGCATGGCGCAGAGTTCGCTCAGGCGCAGGCCTGATGAATAGAACAGTTCCAACAGCGCGCGGTCGCGCAGGCCTAGTGGTGCGTCCGTTGGTAGTTCGACCAGTTGCACGGCTTCGTCGGCGTCCAGCACCTGCGGCAGTTTGCGCGGTGCCTTGGGCGCTCGCAGGCCGGCGGCGGGACTGTTGTCGATGACGTTGTTCTTCAGCAGCCAGGCGTAGAAGCTGCGGCAGGCCGACAGGCGGCGTTGCAGGCTTTTGGCCGACAGGCCGCGGCGGTGCTCGCTGGCGACGAACTCGCGCAGCTGATCGCCTTGCAGGGTTTGCGGATCGGCAACGTCATGCGCTTCGCACCATTGCGTGAGCGCGGCGAGGTCGCGCTGGTAGGCGTCCAGCGTGTGCGCCGACATGCGGCGCTCGACCTGCAGATAGGACAGGAATGCCTGGACGGCGCTCATCGCCGCATCACTCCACTCAAGCGCTGCGGAAGCGCTGCAGACCCGTCACCAGCGATTCGCCCATCATGCGCAGGAACAGCGTGCCCATGCCGGGATAGAAGCGGTTGGGGTCGTAGCTACCTACTGCGATCAGGCCAACGCCCGGCAGCGGCAACAGTGCGGTGGACGACACTTCGTTTACCCGCTCGCCGTACAGCACGTCGTTCTTTTCCTGCTGCAGGCGGCCGCAGATGGGCTCGCCGTCCTGCAGGCAGTCGTGGAACGGGGCCAGCTTGGCGTCGTCCTTGGCGATGACCTGCAGCCACTCGGCTTCGGCCAGTTCCGGCACGTCGTCGAAGGAGACGATGCGCACCAGGTCACCGGCGAAATCTTCTTCCAGCGAGGCGGCCATCGCGCGCAGGGTGTCGGCGGCGCTGGTCTGGCGCATCAGCGCGAGGGTCAGCTGGTGGGTACGCACGGCCAGCCGTTCGTTGATCTGCGCGTTGGCGCCGAGGTCGGCCAAGCGCCGCGACAGCTCGCGGTTCTTGTCGCGCAGCACTTCCAGCTGGTAGCTGGCGAGCGAGGCGGTGGGGCCGTCGTCGCGCGGCACCACCATGGTCAGTGCCAAGTCGGGGAACTGCTTGAGGAAGGTCGGATGACGCCGCAGCCAGGCTGCAACTTCATGGGCACCGATTTTCTCGACTGTGTCGTTCATCCCATCCACTCTCCGTCGAATACGAATGCTGCCGGGCCGGACATCACGATCTCGGCGTCGTCTGCCGGCCATTGGATACGCAGGTCACCGCCGGGCAAGGAGATCAGTGCATCGCGCTGCAGGCGGCCGCGCTGCATCAGCACTACCGCCGCCGCGCAGGCACCACTGCCGCAGGCCAGGGTCTCGCCAACGCCGCGTTCGTAGACGCGCAGTCGGGCGTGGCCGGCATCCATCACCTGGGCGAAGCCGACGTTCACCGATTCCGGGAACGAGGGATTCTGTTGCAGCAGGTGCCCTACCCGCTCGACCGGTGCGGCGTCGACCGAGCCGACTTCCAGCACCGCGTGCGGGTTGCCCATCGATACGGCACCGAAGCGCACGTTCTCGCCCTGCAGCGAGGTCATGTATTCCTCGCGCGCACGCGGGAAGCCGAGCAGCGGAATCTGTTCCGGCTCGAACTCCGGCTTGCCCATGGCCACGGCGTATTCGCCATTGGCCAGGCGCTGCACGGCGTGGGTACGGGTTGGGCTGTCGATGATGAAATCGTCGCCCTGTGCGGCGCCGTCGCGTACCAACCAGGCGGCCACGCAGCGCGCGCCATTGCCGCACTGCTGCGAGGTGGAGCCGTCGGAGTTCCAGATGCGGTAGGACGCCACCGCGCCTTCGCTACGCGGGGCTTCGATGGTCAGGATCTGGTCGCAGCCCACGCCGCGATGGCGGTCTGCCAGCAGCGCTGCCTGCTCGGCATTCGGCGGCGCGCTGCCGTCACGCAGGTCCAACACCACGAAATCATTGCCGGCGCCATGCATCTTGCTGAAGCGCATGCGCCCTGTTGCCGACTTACTCATTTACGCCAGCACCACCGGTGGCGTCTTCCACGGCCTCGTCCGCCTTCTTGTCGGCGGCCGGATCGGTTTTGTCGGTGGCGGGGTCGGCAGCGGGCTGCTCGGCCGGGGTGACTTCCTGTTCCTCGATCGGCACCGGCTTCTGCGGCATCACCAAGGGGCCCTTGTTGCCGCAGGCACTGAGACCCAGCAGCAGGAAGGCCGCCGGGATGAGAATCAGGAAACGGGACGTCTTGTTCATCCCCCGAGTATAGCCACTGGACCGCGAAGTCCGAACCGCGGCCGCGCGCCGTTCAGCGTTCGCCCGGGGGCAAGGGGCGCAGCCACAGCCACAGGCAGACGCAGGCCATGATGCTGATCGAGGTCCACTTCACCCAGGCCAACGGCACGCACCACAGGGTGATCAGGGCGCAGGCCAGCATGGTCAGGCTGGCCATCCACTTGCCCTTGCGGCTGACCGCGCCGTGCGCCTGCCAGTCGCGGATGGCCGGACCGAAGCGCGGGTGGTCCAGCAGCCAGCGGTGCAGTCGCTCGGAGCCATGCGAGGCCGCCCAGGCCGAAATCAGCACGAAGACGGTGGTGGGCAGCCCCGGCACGAAGATGCCGACGATGCCCACGCCCAGGCTCACATAGGCCAGCAGCCACCACGCCCAGCGCAGGCGCGGTGGGCGCGTGCGTGGACCGGGAGGATCACGTGGCGGCGGTGTATCAGGCATCGCTACGGCCCAACTGCGTCAGTCAGCCAGGCCCAGCTGCCCCAGCACGAAGGCGAAGGACTCGGCCTGTTCCTTGTAACGCTGGAAGCGGCCCGACTTGCCGCCATGACCGGCTTCCATGTTGGTACGGAACACGATGGGCTGGCTGCCGGTGTTGACGTCACGCAGCTTGGCCACCCACTTGGCCGGCTCCCAGTACTGCACCTGCGAATCCCACAGGCCGGTGCCGACGAACAGCGACGGATAGGCCTGGGCGGTGACGTTGTCGTACGGCGAGTACTTGAGCATGTAGTCGTAGTACTTTTTCTGCTCCGGGTTGCCCCACTCGTCGTACTCGTTGGTGGTCAGCGGGATGCTGGCGTCGAGCATGGTGGTGACCACGTCGACGAACGGCACCTGCGCAACCATCACCCGGTAGTCGCCCGGGGCCTGGTTGGCCACCGCGCCCATCAGCAGGCCACCGGCGCTGCCGCCCGAGGCCGCGACGCGGTCCTTGGCGGCATAGCCCTGTGCGACCAGCGCGCGGGTCACGTCGACGAAGTCGTTGAAGGTGTTCTGCTTGTGCAGCAGCTTGCCGTCGTCGTACCAGCTGCGGCCCATTTCCTGGCCGCCGCGGATGTGGGCAATGGCGTAGACCACGCCACGATCAAGCAGGCTGACCACGCTCTGGTTGAAGTTGGGGTCCATCGACATGCCGTAGCTGCCGTAGGCGTACTGGTAGAGGGCGGCAGTGCCGTCCTTCTTGAAGCCCTTCTTGTAGACCAGCGACACCGGAATACGTGCGCCATCGCGGGCGGTCACCCAGACGCGCTCGGTTTCATACTTGCTCGGGTCATAGCCAATCACCGGCTGCTGCTTGAGCAGGCGGCGCTCGCCGGTCTTGACGTTGAGTTCGTAGGTGGTGGCCGGGGTGGTCAGCGAGGTGTAGCTGTAGCGCAGCCACTCGGTTTCCGGTTCAGCGTTGACCGACAGACCCATCGAGTAAGCCGGCTCATCGGCCTTGACGAACTCACTGCGGCCATCGGCGAACAACAGGCGCACGCGTTCCAGCGCTTCGGCACGTTCGGCGATTGCGGTATAGCCGTCGAACAGCTCGAAGCCTTCGATCAGCACCTGCGGGTCGTGCTTGACCCAATCCTTCCACTGCTTGCGGTCAGTGGCACCTTCCGGCGCGGTCACCAGCTTGAAGTTGGTGGCGCCGTCGGCATTGGTGCGAATCACCCACTGGCCGTTGTAATGGTCGGCGTCGTATTCCACGTCGCGCTCGCGCTTGGCCAGCACGGTGAACTCGCCCGGGTTGGCGGCAGAGGTGTAACGCAGCTCGGAGGACACGGTGCTGTCCACGCCGATGGTGATGAAGCGGTCGTCGCGGGTGCGGCCGATGCCCATGTAGAAGCTGTCGTCCTTCTCCTCGTAGACCAGCACGTCGGCACTGGCCGGGGTGCCGAGCACGTGCTTCTTGACGCGCACGGTGAGCAGGGTTTCCGGGTCGTTCTCGACGTAGAACAGGGTGCGGTTGTCATCGGCCCAGATCACATTGGCCGACACGCCCTCGATCACATCATCCAGCATCTTGCCAGTGCTCAGATCCTTGAAGCGGATGGTGTACTGGCGGCGGCCGACGGCGTCTTCGGCAAAGGCCAGCAGCTGGTTGTCACGGCTGATGTCCATGTCGTCGATGCCGAAGTAGCCCTTGCCTTCGGCCAGCACGTTGAGATCCAGCAGCACTTCTTCCGGCGCCTGCATGTCGCCCTTGCGGCGCGCGTGGATGGGGTAATCCTTGCCGGTCTCGTAGCGTGTGTAATACCAGTACCCGCGCTCGCGGTAGGGCACGCTGGCGTCGTCCTGCTTGATGCGGCCGACGATCTCGGCGTAGAGCTTGTCCTGCAGCGGCTTGAGCGGCGCCATCAGGGCGTCGGTATAGGCGTTCTCGGCGTTGAGGTAGGCCAGCATCGCCGGCTCCTTGCGCTCGTCATCACGCAACCAGTAATACGCATCCTCGCGCTGCGCACCGAACGGCGCGGTCACCGTATGCGGGCGCTTCTCGACATCAGGCGGGGTGGGCTGGGACGCGGCGGCGGTATTGATCATCAGGCTTGCAACCAACAGGCAAAGAAGAGGTTTCATCAGGTTCACTCCGGAACAGCGGTGGTGCATCCAGTGCAGCAGGCCACAGTGTGCCATGCCCGGCGCTTGCCCCGCTGCCATCAACGGCGCCTATCATGCAGCGATGAACACGCCCCACACCCCGCACGCCCCATACAGCCGCCGCAGTCAGGAGATCGCGCCCTTCCACGTCATGTCGCTGCTGGCCCGCGCCAATGCGCTGGAGCAGCAAGGCCACGACGTGATCCACCTGGAGATCGGCGAACCCGATTTCACCACCGCCGAGCCGGTGGTACGTGCCGGCCAGGCCGCGCTGGCCGCCGGCCATACCCGCTATACCGCAGCGCGCGGCCTGCCTGCCCTGCGCCAGGCCATTTCGGGCTTCTATGGCCAGCGTTATGGGCTGGATATCGACCCGGAGCGGGTCCTGGTCACCCCGGGCGGCTCGGGCGCCCTGCTGCTGGCCTCCAGCCTGCTGGTGGACCCGGACAAACACTGGCTGCTGGCCGACCCCGGCTATCCCTGCAACCGGCATTTCCTGCGTTTGGTGGAAGGCGCGGCGCAGCTGGTGCCGGTTGGGCCGGAAAGTGGCTATCAGCTGACTCCGGAGTCGATTGCAGCCAACTGGAATGCTGGCAGTGTTGGGGCGTTGGTGGCTTCGCCAGCCAATCCGACCGGAACCACCTTGGATGCTCGGCAGTTGGCTGGCTTGTCTTCCGCACTGAAGGAACGCGGCGGGCATCTGGTGGTGGATGAGATCTACCACGGGCTGACCTATGGCTTTGATGCGCCCAGCGTGTTGGAGGTTGATGACGAGGCATTCGTGTTGAACAGCTTCTCCAAATACTTCGGCATGACCGGTTGGCGCCTGGGCTGGCTGGTGGCGCCGCCGCGCGCGGTGCCGGAGCTGGAGAAGCTTGCGCAGAACCTGTACATCAGCGCGCCGTCGATGGCGCAGCATGCGGCGCTGGCGTGTTTCGAGCCGGAGACGATTGCGATTTTCGAGCAGCGTCGTGAGCAGTTCCGGCAGCGGCGGGATTATCTGTTGCCGGCGTTGCGGGCGCTTGGGTTCCGGATTGATGTGGAGCCGCAGGGTGCGTTCTATCTGTACTGCGATGTGAGTGCGTTTACCGATGATGCGCAGGCGTTTTGTGCGCATTTCCTGGAGACCGAGCATGTGGCGTTTACGCCGGGCCTGGATTTTGGGAACTACCGGGCGAACCAGCATGTGCGGATTGCGTATACGCAGGATGTTGGGCGCTTGCAGGAGGCGGTTGAGCGGATTGGGCGGGGGTTGGAGAGTTGGTTGGCTTGAAAGGTTGGCTGAGGGCTGAGGGCTAAAAGCTAGAAGCTAGAAGCTAGAAGACTAAAGGCATCCCTCCCCAACCCTCCCCTTCGCCTGCGGCGAAAGGGAGGGGGT
>NZ_JBRREF010000127.1:0-10024 GCF_056760135.1 Stenotrophomonas sp. STEN023
GGTGGGGGGTTTTCGTGCGGGCGCGCGTGCTGTCGTTTTTTTCCATTTTGCTTCTTGGCGCCCGTGGCCGCCCCCCCCCCACTACAGACGCTCCCGCTCACCACCTATTCATAGCCGCGCTACTAATTTCAGGCACTTGCGCTATCTTTCTATGCATCGACCTACGGAGTTACCCATGCGCCGCCTGCCGTGCCTCGTTCTGCTGCTGTCCGCGAGCCTGTTGTCCGCCACTGCTGTCGCTGGTCCGCAGGAAGATCAACGTGCCCGCAATGCGGTGCGTGTCCTCAATGAAATCCAGGACATCCCCGAACAGGCGATTCCAGACAAGTTGCTGGATGAAGGCCGCGCCATCATCGTCATTCCCGACACGATCAAGGCAGGCCTGGTGCTGGGCGGGCGTCGCGGCCATGGCCTGATGTCGGTGAAAACGGCAGATGGCAGCTGGTCCAATCCCGTATTCATCAAGCTCACCGGCGGCAGCATCGGCTTCCAGGCCGGCGTGCAGTCCTCGGACGTGATCCTGGTGTTCCGCAATGACCGCAGCCTGGACAACATCGTCAACGGCAAGTTCACCCTCGGCGCCGATGCCGGCGTTGCTGCTGGCCCGGTTGGCCGCAGCGCCGCTGCCGCCACCGATGGCCAGCTGAAGGCTGAGATCTGGTCGTGGTCGCGTGCCCGCGGTCTGTTTGCTGGCGTGGCGCTGGATGGTGCGGCATTGCAGATCGACGATGCCGCCAACCTGGACGCCTACGGCCAGAACACCACCCCGCGCATGATCCTGGAAGGTCGCCTGAATACTGCGCCGTCGTCCGATGTGGTGTCCTTCCGTGATCGTCTGGAAGAGTCCACCTACGCTGCGCGCGAAAAGCGTGGCACCCAGGGCAGCGCTGCTCCGCTGGCTTCGGCTGCACCGCGCAGCAATGCGGTAAGCGTGCAGGCACCGGCCAACAACGCCACCGGCAGCGACACCGCGACCACCGCACCGCTGCAGCAGGCCACGACTGAACCGGCACCGCAGCAGGGTTTCCAGCCGGTTTCCGAGGGCGAAATCCGCACCGAAAGCCTGGACGGCGGCAACTGACCTTTGGCATAGCGATCAGCTAATACCTAGTGCGCTATGCTCAACAACCTACACACAGATAACGCGAGCAGATCATGGGCAGTTTCAGCATCTGGCACTGGTTGGTCGTGCTGGTCATCGTGCTGCTGGTGTTTGGCACCAAGCGGTTGACGAGCGGCGCCAAGGATCTGGGCAGTGCGGTCAAAGAGTTCAAGAAGGGCATGCGTGACGAGGACAAGCCGGCTGCACAGCTGGGCGACGAATCGCGCGATGCCGACAAGAGCGCCGAGAAGCAGGCCGAGCACGACCGCGACGCGCGCTGATCCCGGGCGCACGACGTGTTTGATATCGGTTTCAGCGAACTGCTGCTGATTGCAGTGGTGGCCTTGGTGGTCCTCGGCCCGGAACGCCTGCCCAAGGCAGCGCGTTTCGCCGGGCTGTGGGTGCGGCGTGCCCGCAACCAGTGGGATTCGGTCAAGCAGGAACTCGAGCGTGAACTGCACGCCGAAGAGCTCAAGCGCAATCTGCAGGATGTACGCCAGTCGATGCAGCAGGCCGAGGCCGGGTTGCGCGACCAGGCCGGTGTGGTGCGCAGCGAGGCCGATGCCTTCAAGCGTGAAGTGGAGTTGCCTGAATCGGCCGCCGAGCGGGTGATCGAGCCACGCCCCATCGAACCACGCCCGGTGTCCTCTGCCGAAACCCCGGAAGTGACGGCGCCGGCGACGGAGCAGTTGTCCTTGCTGGAACCCGGCCCCGCTGAATCGGCTGCCGCACCTGCCAACGCGGCCAGCACCGATTCCGCGTTCAACCGCAGCATTCCGCTGGCCGATGTGCCCGCCGCAACCGAGCCGCTACCGCCCAGCCAGGAGCGGACGCCATGAGCGCGGAGTTCAACGAAAGCAGCCTGATCGAGCATCTGATCGAGCTGCGCTCGCGGGTGATGCGTGGGCTGGTAGGTCTGGGCGTGGTGCTGCTGGCGCTGATGCCGTTCTCACGCACCTTGTACACCCACCTGGCCACGCCGCTGATCTCGCAGCTGCCGGCCGGGCAGTCGATGATTGCCACCAATCCTGCCGGTGCCTTTTTTGCGCCATTGAAGCTGACCTTCTTCGCGGCCCTGTTCGTGGCGGTGCCGTGGCTGCTGTACCAGGCCTGGGCCTTCGTTGCGCCGGGCCTGTATGCCCGTGAGAAGCGCCTGGCGGTTCCGCTGCTGGCGTCGGCGGTTGCGCTGTTCTACATCGGCTGTGCATTCGCCTACTTCCTGGTGCTGCCGGCGGTCTTCCACTTCCTGACCACGTTCCGGCCTGAAGTCATCGCCATCACTCCCGATGCCAGCGCCTACCTGGATTTCGTACTGGCGATCTTCTTCGCCTTCGGTGCCAGCTTTGAGCTGCCGGTGGCAATGGTGATCCTGGTCCTGCTCGGCTGGGTCACGCCGCAGCAGCTGCGTGAAGGCCGCGGTTACGCGATCGTCGGTATCTTTGTGCTGGCGGCGGTGCTGACCCCGCCGGATGTGGTGTCGCAGCTGATGCTGGCGATACCCATGTGTTTCCTTTACGAGTTGGGTATACACGCGGCCCGTTGGCTGCAGCCGCGCGACCAGGGCAAGACGGCGGCGCCCTGATTCATCCGTAGCAGGCGGTTGTCAGCAATCTGCGCTATTTTCACTGAAAAGAGGCCGCGCGGATTGGCAGGCGTGGTGGTATCCCGGGGGACACCTGCATGACGCAAAAGAAAGAGAGCTGGATCAACAATGTGCCGCTGCTCAGCAAGATGCTGGCTGCCTTTGGCTTGGTCTTCCTGTGCTTCCTGGCCACCAGCGTGGTCAGCTACCGCACCTCCGGACGCGACGACGATGCGCGCCGCCAGGAGGGTGTGCAGATCGAGGTGATACGCCAGGTCGAGGACGCGATCCAGGCCGTGCGCCTGCAGCAGATAGCGGTCCGCAATTACCTGCTGGGTGACGGTGAGCGTCATCTGGAAACCCTGGCCCAGCAAGGCCGTCGCCGCGATTCGGCGCTGGCAGCAGCGCTGACCGCCGCCGGCACCGGACCGATGGCCGAGCGCCTGCGGCGCGCGCAGTTGCAGGCGCGTGACTGGGACAGCAATGTCGCCTCGGTGCTGCGCCCCACTGCCTCGCCGCAGCCACTCACCCCGATCCAGCAACTGCACGCACTAAGCAACGCCGGCCAAGGCAACGGCCTGGCCGAAGCGCTGGATGAAGTCTACGAAACCGAAGTGACCCAGCTGCTCAGCGATCGTGGCCAGATGAGTGACTGGATCGCGCGTGCGCACCAGATTTCGCTGGTGCTGCTGGTGTTGGGCTTCCTGATCATCGTTGGCACCTTGTGGATGATCTCGCGGCTGGTGGTGCATCCGATCAACCGCCTCACCGACAAGATGACGCGCCTGTCCAACGATGACCTGGACGTGGAGATCGACAACCTGCAGCGCAAGGATGAGATCGGCGAGATCGCGCGCGCGATGGAGGTGTTCCGGCGCAATTCGCTGGCTGCGCGCGACGCGAACTGGGTCAAGTTCGGTGTCGCCGAAGTGGGCGCCGAGCTGCAGACCGCGCAGACGCCCGACGACTACGCACAGGCGCTGGTATCGCAGATCGCGCCGCGCATCGACGCGCCGATCGGCGTGTTCTTCGCCTGGGACGAGCGCGAGCAGAAGCTGCAACTGCAGGGCAGCTATGGTTTCCAGCGGCGCAAGCACCTCGGCCTGCAGTACGGGCTGGGCGACGGCCTGATCGGGCAAGCGGCGCTGGAGCGCAAGCGCATCAGCGTGCAGCAGGTGCCGGACGAGTTCTTTGGCGTGCATTCGGCCTTGGGCGAGGCGCAGCCACGTCATCTGGTGGCGGTGCCGCTGCTGCTCAAGGGTCGCCTGCTGGGGGTGTTCGAGTTCGGCACCTTTGGTCATTTCAGCGCCACCCAGGAAGCCTTCATCGACAGCGTGTTGCCGACCGTGGCGTTGGGCCTGGACAACATCCGCCGTGCCGACGAAACCCAGTTGCTGCTGGACCACACCCGCGCCCAGGCCGAAGAGCTGCAACGCTCGCAGCTGGCATTGCAGACGCAGGAAGAAGAACTGCGTGCCACCAACGAAGAATTGCAGGGTAAGACCGTGGAGCTGGAAGAACAGGCCCAGCGCCTGTCCGCTTCCGAGGAAGAGCTGCGCGTGCAGGCCGAGGAGTTGCAGGCCTCCAACGAAGAACTGCGGCAGAAGACCGAGGTCCTCAACGAACAGAAGGATGTGCTGCAGGTGCTGCAGCGCGAAACCGAGTTCAAGGCGCAGGAACTGGCGCGCGCCAGCCAGTACAAGACCGACTTCCTGGCCAACATGTCGCATGAGCTGCGCACGCCGCTCAACAGCTTGCTGATCCTGTCCAAGGAGCTGGCCGAGAACGAGAGCGGCCACCTGGACGTGGAGGAAGTGGAGGCTGCCGCGGTCATCCACGACTCTGGTTCCAACCTGCTGCGCTTGATCAACGACATCCTCGACCTGTCCAAGATCGAGGCCGGCAAGATGGATGTGCATCGCGAAGAGGTGAAGATCGACGCGATCACCCGCGAGGTCACCCGCCACTTCCGCCATATGGCGATGGAGAACCGGCTGGAGTTTGCCATCGACGTCGATCCGTCGATGCCGGATGCGCTGATCACCGACCGCTCCAAGCTGCAGCAGGTGCTCAACAACCTGCTCGGCAATGCCTTCAAGTTCACCCGCGAAGGTTCGGTGACGTTGCGGGTGGCGCTGGCGGATACCGCGATGCTGACCCGCATCGGCGCCGCCGCCGACGAGCAGCACGTTGCATTGACCGTGCGCGACACCGGCATCGGCATTCCCGAAGAGCGCCTGGACTCGATCTTCGAAGCCTTCGAGCAGGTCGATTCCAGCACCAGCCGCCATTACGGTGGCAGCGGCCTGGGCCTGGCGATCGCACGCCGCCTTGCGCAGTTGCTGGGCGGCCAGCTGGTGGTGGACAGCGAGCAGGGCAAGGGCAGCAGCTTCAGCCTGGTGTTGCCGCTGCTGTCGGCCGGCATCAACAGTGCGATGGCCGCGACCCAGGCCGCCATCGAGCAGCGGCCGGCGCCCACGCCGGGGCCGGCGCGTGTCGCCACCGCGCAGTTGATTGATTGGATTCCCGATGATCGCCACGCCATTGCGGCGGGTGAGACGGTGATCCTCACGGTGGAAGATGATCCGGCGTTCGCGCGCATCCTGGTCGACCTGATCCGCCGCAAGGGCCACCGCGCGCTTGCCGCCGCCGATGGCGAGAGTGGCCTGGAGCTGGCGCGGCGTTACCGCCCTACCGGCATCCTGCTGGACGTGATGCTGCCGGGCATGGACGGTTGGTCGGTGCTGCAGCACCTCAAGCACGACCCGGTCACCGCAGCCATCCCGGTGCACTTCATTTCCGCCGTGGACGAAGCGGCCAAGGGCGTTGCGCTGGGAGCCGTCGGTTACCTGACCAAGCCGGTGGATCGCAAGGCGTTGGTCACGGCCTTCGACCATCTGCTGGATGTGGCCGGCAAGATCGTGCGCAAGTTGCTGTTGGTGGATGACGATCCGGATTCGCGGCTGGCGCTGACCCGTTTGCTGCAGGCCGACAATGTCGAGATCGACCAGGTCGCCTCCGGCGAGGAAGCGCTGGAGCGTATCGCTACCCATAGCTACGACTGCATCGTGCTGGACCTCAACCTGGGTGGCATCTCCGGCATCGAGTTCCTGGAGAAGGCCGCCACCTTGGTGGCAGTGCCGCCGGTGGTGATCTATTCCGGCCAGGACCTGAGCCGCGAAGACAGCCTCAAGCTGCGCCAGTACACCGACAGCATCGTGATAAAGGGCCAGCGTTCGCCAGAACGCCTGCTCGATGAAGTCAGCCTGTTCCTGCACAGCATCGGCTCGCGCGGCGCCAATGCCACGCCCTCCGATGACAACAACCTCGGTGGCCGCCAGGTGCTGCTGGTCGATGACGACATGCGCAATCTGTTTGCCCTGTCCAAGTCGCTGCGCGCGCGCGGGGTGAATGTGTCGATGGCACAGGATGGCTACAAGGCGCTGCAGCAGCTGCAGGAAAATCCGTCCATCGAGCTGGTGCTGATGGACATCATGATGCCCGGCATGGATGGCTACGAGACCACCCGCGAGATCCGCAAGCTGCCGCAATGGAGCAACCTGCCGATCATCGCCGTCACCGCCAAGGCGATGCACGGTGATCGCGACAAGTGCCTGGATGCAGGCGCCAATGACTACCTCACCAAGCCGGTGGACCTGGACAAGCTGTTGTCGATGATGCGCGTATGGCTGCAAAAGTAGGGCCGCGCACGCTGCAGGCGCAGCGCGATGACATCGACGATATCGAGGTCGATGCCTTCGTCGCGGCGATGTCGCGCCGGCATGGCTATGACTTCACCGGTTACGCGCCGTCCTCGTTGAAGCGGCGCGTGCTCGCCTTGGCGCATGCCTTGAACCTGCCCAGCGTCAGCGAGCTGAGTGCGCGCGTATTGCGTGATGACGACATGGTGCCGCAGGTCATCGCCAAGTTGTCGGTGCCGGTGTCGGAGATGTTTCGCAACCCGGCGGTGTTCCGCAAGCTGCGTGACGAGGTGTTCCCGGTCCTGGCCTCGTACCCGCAGATCAATATCTGGCAGGCCGGCTGCGCGCATGGGCAGGAGGTGTATTCGCTGGCCATCCTGCTGAAGGAAGCCGGGCTGTACGAGCGCTGCCAGATCTACGCCACCGACTTCAGCGATGAAGCCCTGGCCAAGGCGCAGGAAGGCATCTTCCCGATCCGCGATGCGCGGCTGTACTCGGAGAACTACCTGGCCGCCGGTGGCCGCCATACGCTGTCCGATTACTACCATGCCCGCTACGACTTCATGAAGCTGGATGAGCGGCTCAAGGAACGCGTCACCTTCGCCAACCACAACCTGGTCTGCGATGGCGTGTTCACCGAGGCCCAGCTGATCCTGTGCCGCAATGTGCTGATCTATTTCTCCGACGCATTGCAGGACCGGGTGCTGGGCCTGTTCCGCAACAGCCTGAGCCGCGGCGGCTTCCTCTGCCTGGGCAACCGCGAGTCGATCCGTTTCGCCCCCAGCGCCCGTGACTTCGTGCCGCTGGACGCCGAACTGCGGCTCTACCGCAACGCAGGTGGGCTCCTGTGAAAACCGCGTCCGGGCAGCCTCCACAGGCAGTAGTGGTGGGATGCTCGGCCGGCGGGCTGGCCGCCCTGCACCAGTTGCTGGGTGGACTGTCGGGGCCGTTGCCGGTGCCGATGGTGGTGGTCTGCCACAGCGGATCGGAGGATATGCGGGTGTTCTGCGAGCTGCTGGCCAGCCGCAGCGGCCTGCCGGTACAGGAGGCCGAGGAGCGCCAGCTGCCCGAGCCTGGGCGGGTCTATGTGGCCCCGTCCGGCTACCACCTGCTGATCGAGCGCAACGGCCGTTTTGCCCTCAGCATCGACCCGCGGGTGGCGTTTTCACGCCCTTCCATCGATGTTCTGTTTGAATCTGCAGCCGAGGTCTGGCGCGAGCAGGCAGTGGCAGTGTTGATGACCGGGGCAAATTCCGACGGTGCTGATGGCTGCGTGCGGATACGGCGCTCCGGTGGCACGCTGATCGTTCAGGATCCGGAAACGGCGCAAGTGGCTATGATGCCGGCGGCTGCATTGGAGCGCGCCGGCGCCGACTACTGCCTGCCGTTAGCCGAAATTCCCTTTTTGCTGGAAGCAATATGCTCGTGACCAAGCCGGCCGTAGTACAGCGGCCCAAGATTCTGGCCGTGGATGACAACCCCGCCAACCTGCTGGTGATCCGCAGGGTGTTGGCCAAGCTCGACGTGGAAGTGGTCGAGGCGGCCTCGGGCAACGATGCGCTGAAGGCCACGCTGGACGACGAGTTCGCGCTGGTGCTGCTCGACGTCTACATGCCGGACATCAACGGCTTTGAAGTGGCCGAGATCCTGTCGCAGGAAGAATCCACCCGCCAGACCCCGATCATTTTCGTCACGGCCACCTATGCCGACGACGTGCACCGGCTCAAGGGCTATGGCTTCGGCGCGGTCGACTACATGGCCAAGCCGCTGGAAGCCACCATCCTGCTGTCCAAGGTGCAGGTATTCCTGGAGCTGTACCGGCACCGGGTGGCGTTGCGCGATGCGCTGAGCGAGCTGTCCGAGCGCAACCGCCAGCTGGAGATCGAAGTCGAGCAGCGCAAGCAGATGGAGCAGGAAATGCGCCATCTGGCCATGCACGACATGCTCACCGGCCTGCCCAACCGCGCCTTGTTCATGGACCGGCTGGAGAGCGCCCACCATCGTGCCCAGCGCCACGGCGGCATGTTCGCGCTGGTGTACGTGGACGTGGACCGTTTCAAGGCGGTCAACGACACCTGGGGCCACGGTGCCGGCGATGCGGTATTGATCGAGCTGGCCGCACGGCTGCGCGGCGCGCTGCGCGAGAACGACACCGTCGCAAGGCTGGGCGGCGATGAATTCGCGCTGGTGCTGGAGGAGCTCGATGACATCAACGACGCCCGTCGTTTGATGGAACGGGTGACCCAGGCGTTGCTGGCACCCATGCACTACCAGCGCGACGGCGAGCAGCTCACCCTGAGCATCGGTGCCAGCATCGGCCTTGCCGCCTACCCCGCCGATGGCGCCGAAGTGGATGCGCTGCTGCACGCCGCCGACCAGGCCATGTACCTGATCAAGCGCAGCCGCGAAACCGCTTGAAACGAAAAGGCCGCGCATCTGTGCGCGGCCTTTCTGCAAGCGAGGTGACAGCCCGGATCAGGCTTCGAACACGTGGCCGCTGCTTACCGGCGGCGGGATCGGACCGCTGGCATCGGCCGGTGCCAGCATCTGCTTCCAGGCCGCATACACGGCACCTGCAAACACCGGCATCAAAATCGCCATCAGCAGCAACTGGGCGATGGCCATGGCGGCGCCCTGGCCGGCGATCAGGCCGATGAACAACGCCACGATGATCACCGCGAAATAGATCGCGAAGATGGCGATGAAGGCCAGCACGAAGAACACCAGCATCGCAGGCAGGTTGTGGATGCTGGCGCGCAGGCTTTCGCGCAGCGCGTGCATGCCACCGGAGCGTTCGAACATCACCTGCGGCGGCATCACGAACAGGGCAAGCGTCAGCGCGACGAAGCTGGCGATCAGCAACAGCAGCCACAGCAGGATGCGCCCGGCCGGCAGCGTCGCCACCAGTGCCTCGATCTGCGCCGGGTCCGGCTGTGCACCGGATTGGCTGAGCTCATTGAGCTTGACCATCACCACCGACAGCTGTTGCAGGCCGTCGGTGCCGACCAGCACCAGCAGCAAGGTGCCCAGCAGCAGAGCAGCGAACAGCTGTGGCAGCAGGGCCACCAGCAGATGTGGCGCGCGGCCTTCCTGTACGCCCTGCAGCAGGTGCGCAGGCTTGGCGGTTCGGCCCTGGTCGACCTCGCGGATCGCCCACAGCATGCCGCCCATGAACAAGGGGCCGGCCAACAACAGCAGCAGCTGCACCACGGTGCCCAGTGCCGGCACCAGCATCGACAGCGACAGCACCAGCGAAGTGCCGACGCCCCACAGGATGCCCAGCGAACCCAGCGCCAAAGGCGCACGCTTGAGCAGGCCAAAACCGGTCAGCAGCCATTCCGCACCGGCAGAGGCCGGTACCTTGCGAATCTCGCTCATTGCAATTCCGAAGCGGGGGAGTGCGCGGGCAACACGCCGGCGCTGTGCGGATTATCGCCTGAAACCCGGCTCGGGTTTATGAGGACAAAGTAACGGCGGGGCGGGGAGGGGGGGCTTTGCTTCTAGCGGTAGTGGGGGGGGGGGGGGGGGGGGGGGGGGGGGGGGGGGGGGGGCCGGGGGGCCGGGGCGCGGGGCGGGGGGGGGGGGGGGGGGGGGGGGGGGGGGGGGGGGGGGGGGGGGGGGGGGGGGGGGGGGGGGGGG
>NZ_JBRREF010000128.1:0-9909 GCF_056760135.1 Stenotrophomonas sp. STEN023
CGAGTTCGAGGCACGCTGGGACAAGGAGTACCTGCCGATTGGCCAGTCTTGGCGGCGTAACTGGACACGGTTAACCCCATTTTTCGACTATCCACCCGAGATCCGTAAGGTCATCTATACAACCAACGCAATCGAGTCGGTGAACATGGGGCTACGAAAACTAACCAAGCACCGCGGCGCGTTTCCGAGCGACGAAGCTCTCATCAAACTGCTCTACCTCGCGTTGCGCAACATCAGTAAACGATGGACCTTACCCATCCGTGATTGGAAGGCAGCCCTGAACCGATTTACCATCCAGCTTGAGGGGCGACTCCCTCAGCTGTAACCCGAATCCCGTTTACATAAAAATCTGCACACGCTCAAATTTCATCGAACGAATGCACCGCACTGGCACTAAAAGTCACCCAGTCGGCTTTCCATCCCAGCCAAGTCTCAATGGGATAGCTAAGCATGTGCACGCCCGCAGGCAACGAAAGAACTTCTACCCGCCGTACCCATCTATCTAGCACGGCGCGTAAATGTACGTCCTCAGAACCATCTCGTTACACTGAAATAAATACAGCATCCAAGTTAGTGCGCGCATTGTTCTCAGCTACTGCCGAGGAAAGCCGCGTCTGATCAAACCCCTTATTTACGCCAATTAGGAACTGGCTACTTACGTCAAACAAGGGCGCATGGGATGCTGTAGGACGCCCGCGCATCTGCAGGTTGGTCTGATTGAAGAGCTCACGCACGTACCAAGCCCTCTTTCCAGCGGGCAGGAGCGTTTGCGCGTTCGAACATGTCCAACTACTTCGACGGGCTCTACAATCCCTTAGTCCTCCACACTCACCTCGGTGGAGCCCGCCATCCCCCCTGTTGACTACAATACAATGCGTCGCCCTTGTCGAACGGGCGTCCAGTACAAGCAGGAAACTCCGCATCCTGCCTCTCTTAGCAATGAATGGAATCATGAGATTCCATAATTGGATTAATCGTTTCAGCAATTAAAGCTTCAGGAGTTTGGACAAGCAATGACTTCTCCCACAAAGCGCCCATCCCGCTTTGACTTTGGTGACAACCATACCCATACCAATGGCGATTCCCAGACAGCAACTCTCAAAGATCTGATGGATGAGCTCACATATGAAAAGACGACAAACGAAGACTACTCGGGAGGCAGTGTGATGAGCATCAATCAGCTCGACACGGTCCTACGACTCCTTCGATCCATTTCGGGCAAGCCGCTAAAGAGCGTAACTGAGAAACACCCTCTCGCCGACATCAAGACCATCAAGAGCCTTTATTTAAACACCTTTAAAAAGGGCATGCATCTAATCGGCCTTATTGAGCCACCAGGTGCAGATTCCGAAGTCGCCATGAATATACTTACTCTCCCTCCAACAGAAGAGAGTGGAAAGGTTCTAGAAGCTAAACGCCACATCATCTTTGAGCTAGAGCGTGAAATATTTAAAGAAGAGAAGGAGCATATCGATGCCTTATTCAATCCGCAGCATACTCCTCACGCTTATTGGTTAGGAACAAACGAAGCGATCGACGAAGTACTTCTCACCCACCTCCATATCGTTGAAGATGCCAACCTCCTGCTCGAAGCTGATGCATATTTGACCGCGAAGACGGAAGAGTTCATGCGCACGGTTACCCCTGCGGAAAAGGAGAAACGCCTGCACATTTCTACGTATGTCTACCTTAGATCGCTTGAGTTTCTGCATATGCTGAACTTCGAGATCACCACGAACCGCACGATTCCGAATGACAGAATACCAGGAAACATGCAGGTAGATTTAAGTGAACTCTGCAAATCGATTCCTCCGGTGCATGGTGTTTCCATCCAAGGCCACACCCCTTTCATGTCACTCGCTGACGTGCCGAAATTCTGCATTGACAATGCAAAGGAAATTGCCCGACTGGTAAAAAAAGTTACCACGTTTAAGTATAGAGCTGAATCGCCCAGGATTTCGTAGACACCTCGCAGCCATAAACTATGGCTTAGGCGGAGGTGGTTATGAGCACGAAGCGTTATACGGATGAGTTCAAGATCGAGGCGGTTCGGCAGATTGTCGAGTACGGCCGACCGGTAGCTGAGGTGGCTGAGCGACTAGGTGTGTCGGTCCATAGCTTGTATGGGTGGAGACGTCAGCACGGCCAGGGAGAGGTGGGGCGTCGCGTTGAGCAGGACCAGAACGCTGAGGTTCGTCGACTTAAGGCTGAGTTGCGTCGCGTCACTGAAGAGCGAGACATCCTAAAAAAAGCCGCCGCGTACTTTGCCAAGGGGTAAGAGCAAAGTACGCCTTCATGAAGTGCCATGTGGATCAGTTCGGGTTGGGCGACGCGCCCCACGCAGCACACCGACTTGGTTTTGCAAGCGCTGCTCGCTGCGGTTTGGAGGCGCAAACCCGCTCCAGGTTTGCTCCTGCACTCTGACCAAGGAACGCAGTTCACCAGCGAAGACTGGCAGTGCTTCCTGCGTGAGCACGACATCGTATGCAGCATGAGCCGGCGAGGAAATTGCCACGACAACGCAGCAATGGAGAGCTTCTTCCAGCTGTTGAAACGCGAACGTATTAAGCGACGGATCTACAGCAATCACGACGAGGCACGCGCCGATGTCTTCCAGTACATCGAGATGTTTTACAACCCGACACGGCGACACGGTTCCAATGGCGGCCTGTCCCCGATAGAGTTTGAACGGCAGTACGCACTAAACGGCTGAAGACTGTCTACAAAAGCCTGGGCGATTCATACATCAGTCGGCGAGACCTGCCGGAAGATGGGGATTTCCGAGGCCACGTTCTACAACTGGAAGAAGAAGTACGGCGGCCTAGGCGTGTCCGAGCTGCGCCGGCTGCGGCAGCTCGAGGAGGAGAATCGCAAGCTCAAACAACTGGTCGCAGATCTGAGCTTGGACAAAGTGATGCTTCAGGACGTCATCCAAAAAAAGCTCTGAGGCCGGTGCAGCGACATACGCTCATCGGCTTTCTGCAGCGTGCTTACGGAATTAGCCAGCGGCGGGCATGCGGCGTGATGCGCCAGGCCCGTTCCGGGCTGGCGTACAAACCGGTGCGCAAGATTCTGGATGCGCCATTGACCCGGCGCATCGAGGAGATAGCCCAGACGCGGGTGCGTTACGGCTATCAGCGCATCCACATTCTGCTACGTCGCGAAGGCTGGCCGATCAATCGCAAGCGCGTGCATCGGCTGTACAAGCTGGCAGGGCTCGACTCACGCTCAAAACGGCCTCGCCGGCGCAGGGCCGCGGCGGATCGATTGGATCGACCAACACTCACTGCACCCAACCAGAGCTGGAGCATGGACTTCGTCAGTGATGCACTCTTCGATGGACGCCGTTTCCGCTCGCTGACCGTGGTCGACAACTTCAGTCGGGAATGCCTGGCCATTGTCATGGAGCAGAGCCTGCGCGGCGAAGATGTTGTCGAAACGCTGGAACACCTGCGGCAGGAACGCGGTTCACCGCGCCGGGTTCAGGCTGATAATGGGCCTGAATTCATTAGTATCGTGCTGGATAAATGGGCTTACGATCACGGTGTCACGATCGATTTTTCGCGCCCTGGCAAGCCGACCGATAATGCGTTCGTCGAATCTTTCAATGGTTCATTCCGTGACGAATGTCTGAACGTGCACTGGTTCCTGTCCCTTGACGATGCCCGCCAGAAGATCGAAAACTGGAGAACCGATTACAATCATTTCCGTCCGCATTCGTCTCTGGGAAATGCCGCGCCAGCGCAGTTCGCCGAGGCATTTCGGACAGCCCCAAATACGCCGATTTTTCTACCTTAGATCGGCTCAAGATTTGGGAGGCCGTCACCATCACCAACCAGGGTAAAGACACATGATTTCAATCAAACCAACAATGCCACGTAATATTTGCCAGTGACTTCTGCCTCAGGGAGCTCTCCACGAACTTGATCAAATTAGGCCAACACATTCTGTCGCCCGCCCAAGAAGCGCTACGTAGTTGGACATCGCCGCCCGCATTGCTAGCCACTCTGAGATGAGGCCACCCGACCCTTCCTTTGATTGCGAAATCCATCACGGTCCGAACGCGAACCAGCGAACATGGCTGGCCAAGTTGGCGCAGATCGTTCTCGATACCTAAACGGCAACAATTTCGCGCATGACAGAGCATCTTAGACAAGATACGCTGCTGCGTTCATTCTCAAAGGAAGTTGGCGTCGATGGCCATACGCCTGTCCACGACTGGTCTCGTCGCAGATAATGGAGACTTTACCCACTCACTTCTGAACTTTCTCGACTGCGTGCTGCGGGGAGTTGGGCAAGTGATGTTGCAGGGTAACAGCTATGCAGGGCTACTCTTCCTGGTCGGGATTTTCTGTAACTCGCCGCTGTTCGGATTGGGTGCTCTACTTGGAACCGGGGCAAGTACGGCCACCGCCATGATGCTGGGTACCGATCGCGGCCAGGTGCGGGCGGGGCTTTTCGGCTTCAACGGCGGACTCGTCGCCATTGCCTTACTCTATTTCCTTGAGCCAGACGCGCTGACTTGGGGGTGCGTCATCTTCGCGGCAGCCTGCTCGACTATCATGATGGCGGGCATCGCCTCCCTCATGGGCAACTGGAAACTGCCCGCGCTTACAGCCCCATTCGTCCTCACTTCCCTCTGCTTCTTCCTGGCGACGGCACGCTTTGGCCGGATCGAGTCTACAGATCTGCTGCCGACCGCCGGCCTGCCCAAGGCCGTTACGGTTGAGGGGGTGGTGACTGCCTCGACGGTAGTGGACGGCCTGTTCAACGGAATCGCCCAGGTCTTCTTTCAGGGCAATGTCATCACCGGCATATTGTTCGTGGCCGGCTTGCTCATCAGCTCGAGGGCGGCTTGTATAGCAGCGCTGGCAGGATCGCTGACCGGGCTTCTTGTCGCATGGGGCATGGGCGCCGCCGAACCGGCGATCCGCGCCGGCGCGTTCGGCTATAACAGCGTGTTGGTCGCGATCGCATTGGGCGGCCAGTTTTTCGTGCCGGGCCGGGCATCGGCCGCCTACGCAGTTTTCGCGACGATCGCCACGGCCCTTGTATTCGCGGCGGTTTCAGCCTCCCTTGAACCGCTGGGCCTCCCCGCGCTGACCCTGCCCTTCGTACTCGTTACATGGCTTTTTTTGCTCGCCAGTCCGGCCTTCGCTTGCCTGCAACGCAAAACGACATAACGATCTCACGGGCAGCCCGTGACTTGTCTCCGCTGCTGGCCTCTACCCCACCTGCTGCGGGCTGCCCGGGGGATGGACACCAAGTTAGGAGAGCCACCTAGCGATCAGAACGATTTGCCCGTGCGGCCTGAAAGACAGCCTTTTATCCTTACTGAACGCGTGCCACGCCGATCTTTGGACATTCTTGGCACTTTAGGTGCGGCGTTAGGCTCACCTTCGGCGATGGCGGCTGAATGCCTTCGATGCTCTCTTACTATCGAGAGGGCAAACATCTACACTGCGAGCCCAAACTCCAGCGCGGCGGCCGCGTAGCACACGCTGCTCTCGTGACGCCCGCAAGGCTCGTAGCGACCCGGCACTTGAACTCAAGCCATGAGACAGCCCCGCCACGTGCTGAGCCTTGCTTACAGAAAACTTTAAATGGGCGAAAGCCACCAACTTCGAAGGTCGACTGACCGCGATCTACGTCAACGAACTGGCCGTGTCCCGGCTGGTCAGTCGATTTCCAGCGTGCGGACTTGCCGACAAGCACGCGCTGAGGGAAACGCTTCGCTTTCATCTCGCCGTAGATGAAGGTACGGCCCATTCAGGTCATCTCGCTGACCTTGGCGAAGCTCCAAAGCTCGTTGTCAGTCTGCGCCATTGAAGCATTCCTCCAGGCGATCCGCGGGCAAATGCCAGTCAGAGGCCCGTCCCTCAGAGCAACATGGCAGGTAGTGCCATCGAGGTGCCAACGGCTCGCCGTGATCCGGCCATTTCCGACCACTACAATGGCGGCTGCATGAAGATTCCAGTCATTTCCACAGCTTGTACCTCGACAATGATCGCCGCAGACCTCGTGCGATACGGTATTGCTGTTGTGGATGTAGTGCGCCCGCAGGACAAGATTCTGGCCAGGGAGTTGCGCGGGGAGTTTGGGCTGGCTGACGATGCTGGTGCGAAATCTGATGAGGAAGACTTCCTCCTGCACCTGGCTTGCAAGGTCGAGCCGGAATCTGAGTACGGCTGGGTGGATTACTACGTCTACAGCGCCACGTTCCCCCTGGACCCGATGCGCGCCAAGGAACTGGTGTGCGCCGCGGTCCGCCAGTGGGGTACGGTTGGAAAGCCCGACTATTTCGTGGCAAAGCTGAATCCCTGACCTCGAAACTAGCCGTACAATCAGGCCCATGCGGCTATGCCGGACTGCTGACCAGGAGAGAACCATGCGCATCGTGCTCGTAGGAATCACGACTGTCTGTCTGATCGCTCTGTGGCCAGGCGTAGCAAAGGCCGATAGCTGGGTTACCTACACGGATGGGCGTGTCGGCGGCTGCTGGATGAACAGGTCCGGCGTCCTCTACGGTTGCACGCCGCAACCGCGTGCTTCCAAATTCGATGACGACATGCCTGTCCCGCGCTCCCGGGCTGAACCGCTAATCAGCAAGGACGCCACAGAGCTCGAGTTGCTCCGCCGACAGAACAGCGCATACCAACGACAGTTGTCCGAGCAGCAGGCCGCCGACCGAGAACAGCACGCTCAGGCCCGGGCAGTCAATGCGTACTACGAGGCCCAGAGCCGGGCAAATGCACAAGCGCGCGGCGCGCGGCAGATGGCTGAGTACCAGTCCAAATACGTGGACTGCCGTCGCCCGCAGTACGACGCACTTCTTGCTGAGCGTAGCTTGAAACGGCATCCGACGGTGGCTGGCATGTGTGTGCCGGCCAGCAGCAAATCCGGCAGTAACAGCGTGTTCGTCCAGTGTCCACCTTGCGGTTGAGTAAGTTTGGTCAAGGGGACGAGATGCTTGGCTCAAAACAATTCGGCGAGCTCGCCAAGGCTGCGCGTTTTGAGCAGGCGGGCGAATCATTGCCTTGAGCTATGATCGCTGGTCAGGCCTCGGCACCAGCTATATCCTTCTGGCATGCGAGAGCTGCGACCCGGGACAGGGGCGGGGCCTTTTATAATTTCTATTTCTAGTTCAATCCATGGAGGGGGCGTATGCGAGTTGCAATGAGTGCCGTTATTCTGGCCGTGGTAGGGGGTAATTTGTCTGCGGCAGAATCCAGTGTCCTTCCCCAGATCTTTGATCCGGAGATGATCGGTGCAGATATTGCCTACCTTGAGCGGTTGACCGGGCCAGCCCGAAATACATACGGTCAAACGAAGGTTTATAAGATCTCGGGCTGTGAGGTTTCTGTCGCCATGATTCGCGGCACAGTTGGCTCAGTGGGTATGGCTGTCAGTCCGCAGTGTGATTTCGATCTTTCTACTTTCCTGCCAAACCTCAGGAGTACCGGCCGGCCTTTGCATACGCTGACCTTTGGTCAGTTTGACGCGATGTCGGGAGGGAATGGTCGTTACTACGCGGACTGCCTTTATCTGTGCGGCAATGCGACCGATCCGAGGATTTATCAGCATTGGCAGGGATCTCGTGCCGACAAGGCCCTAGAGGTTTTGCTTGAGGTTGCGCAAGTCGATGAACCCGCGGTGGAGGCTGCGTTTGCCTGGAAGGCGGGCATGATGGAGGCTGAAGGTGAGGACTGGGTTTTAGATGCGAAGTTCAACTGCACACAAAAATACGAAGAGGTTGCGCACCGACTCTTCCGCGAAGTCCGCATTTCAAAGATCACCATCGGATATGACATCGAGATTCCTCGCTGCGAAAGCTGAGATGCGCCCTGTGATCCCCCTATACCGGCTTCAAGGTGCCCAAGGACTTGGTTCCGGGGTTGGCGCCGGTCGCGGTCGAGGTTCCTAGCCCCACTGGCTTCGCACGCTTTTGGCCCGGTGCCGGAAAACGGCACTTGGCAGCCAAGGCCGCAGCGCATCAAGCCCACCAGCAGGCTCTCGAACAGTTCCATCGCGCAGAAGCGCAAAAGAAGCAACGGCTGGTCTGCTCTATTTGCTGAGGGAGCACGCCGGCCTGGACGCACGCATCGCAGCTTAAGGACAAGAACATGGCTAACGGATCAGTCCCTCACGACGGCAAAGTGGCCGTTTTGGTCGATTGCGACAACGTCAGTCCCGAGATCGTGGAGCACGCCCTGCTGATGGTGGCCCAGTTCGGGCGCGTGGTGCTGCGACGCGGGTATGGAAACCACGCCACGTTGGCGAACCGCTGCCAGGAGGTGCTCGTCCAACATGCGTTTACCCCTTGCCTCCAATACCAATACGCCTCTGGAAAAAACACTTCCGACATCGCCCTGGCTCTTGATGCTCAAGAGGCCTTGTTTGACCATCGCGCCGACACCTTCTGCCTGGTGACCAGTGACTCAGACTTCGCTTACCTGTGCAGAAAGCTCCGGGAGCGCGGAGCGACTGTCTGTATCGTCGGCGAGCCCAAGACGCCAGCGGCCCTGCGAAACGCTTGCGATCAGTTCTTCGAATGGGAACGCAAAGCAATCGCCGAGCCGTGCGAAGACCGACCCAATGCATCACCGGCCAAAGCGGAGGGCAACAAAGTTGAGGCCAGCGCGGTGGACACCAAGCCGCTTCCCAAGCGCCGCCCCAAATTCGTGGTGGAAGCGGTCACGCTCCTGGCTGGGGACACCTCTGAAGGCGAGGTAGGACTGGGGCCGTTGGGCCAATACCTCAAACGAACAGACCCCTCCTTCTCTCCCAATACCTATGGGCATTCGGGCCTACTCAGCATGCTGAAGACCTATGACCTGCTAACCCTACGCCAGCAGGAAGGAGGCCAGTGGACCGTCAGTCTGGCCACGCGACCTGAAACGAATGAGCACACGTAGGCGTATCACTCGCGCTCCCAGAGCGCCGTGATCATCTCGATCTGCTATCGACACCTGTGCGTCACGAACTTGACTGGTTCAGTCACGAAATCGAAGAGTAACGAGACCGTCAAACTGTCCGCCTACGGTCGCTGAATACATAGTCTTAGATGGGAAGCGCTGGCCGTGTCCTCGCACCACGCTGTGACCGATGCTATTCAGTCTCCCGATCGGCTCATTCCGGTTGCCCAGTATGTGCGCATGTCGACCGAGCATCAGCGCTACTCCACGGAGAACCAGACTGCGGCAATTGCCGAATATGCCAGGGCGCACGGCATGGAGATCGTCCAGACCTACGAGGACTCAGGCAAGAGTGGACTGAACTTAAAGGGTCGAAGCGCCCTTCAAGCCCTTCTCCGGGATGTGAAGCTCCCCTCCCCTGGATTCAACGCCATTTTGGTCTACGACGTCAGCCGTTGGGGACGGTTCCCTGACCCGGACGAGGCCGCCGCCTACGTTCACGCCTGTAAGAGCCATGGCGTCCCGGTCATCTATTGCGCGGAAGCTTTCAAGAACGATGGCTCCTTGCCTTCCACCATCATGATTGGCCTCAAGCGCAGCATGGCCGCCGAATACAGCCGTGAGCTATCTGACAAGGTGTTCAAAGGGGCGTGCAACATTGTGCGGCACGGGTTCCGACAAGGTGGCACCCCGGGGTATGGCTTACGGCGCCAACTCGTGGACGAGCATCTCCAGCCCAAGGCATTGCTCGCTCGAGGAGAGCAGAAGAGCATCCAAACTGATCGTGTGATCCTGGTGTCCGGGCCTTCGCAAGAAGTCGCCACCGTCTTGCGCATCTATCGGCTGTTTCTGCAGGACGGCATGCCCGAGCGGGTCATCGCCTTGAATCGCCCAGGCTTTTGTAGACACTCTTCAGCCGTTTAGTGCGTACTGCCGTTCAAACTCTATCGGGGACAGGCCGCCATTGGAACCGTGTCGCCGTGTCGGGTTGTAA
>NZ_JBRREF010000129.1:0-9880 GCF_056760135.1 Stenotrophomonas sp. STEN023
ATGGCTCGGCACTACGGGGCGGTGACGTTGTTTGCTTTTAGCCCCTCTCCCGCTGGCGGGAGAGGGGTTGGGGTGAGGGCTGCCTTTCGCCGGGAAAGCCTCTGCCGAGCATGGCTCGGCACTACGGGGCGGTGCCGTTGTTTGCTTTTAGCCTCTTTCCCGCTGGCGGGAGAGGGGTTGGGGTGAGGGCTGCCTTTCGCCGGGAAAGCCTCTGCCGAGCATGGCTCGGCACTACGGGGCGGTGACGTTGTTTGCTTTTAGCCCCTCTCCCGCTGGCGGGAGAGGGGTTGGGGTGAGGGCTGCCTTTCGCCGGGAAAGCCTCTGCCGAGCACGGCTCGGCACTACCGGGCGGTGCCGTTGTTTGCTTCTAGCCCCTCTCCCGCTGGCGGGAGAGGGGTTGGGGTGAGGGCTGCCTTTCGCCGGGAAAGCCTCTGCCGAGCATGGCTCGGCACTACCGGGCTGGCGTCTCGTAGAGTTCCAGTGGGAGATCGTCCGGGTCGGCGAAGAAGGTGAAGCGACGGCCGGTGAACTCGTCCACGCGGATTGGCTCGCAGGCCACGCCTTCGCGCTGCAAGTGGGCCACCACATCGTCCAGCGCTGCAACACGGAAGGCGAGGTGGCGCAGGCCGCGGGCTTCCGGGCGGCTGGGGCGAGCGGGTGGGTTGGGGAAGGAAAACAACTCCAGCTGGCTGCCATCGGGCAGGCGCAGGTCGAGCTTCCACGAATCACGCTCGCTGCGATAATTCTCGGCAATCACTTCCAGCCCGAGAATACGCACGTAAAAGTCACGTGAGCGCGTGTAATCAGCTGCAATGACCGCGACATGATGGATGCCAAGCAGACTCATCGCGCAGCATCCAGCCAGCGCCGGGCGATGTCGATGGCCAGCGCATAGGGTTCGGGTTCGTTACGGTTGCTCAATACGATCACCGTCAGCTTCTGCTTGGGGTAACGCACGATCACGTTGCGGAAGCCGATGCTCTCGCCGCTATGCCACAGCGCATCGCCATTGATGCGCCAGCCGAAGCCATAGAACGGTACGTCGGGCTCGGTGGTTTTCGTTGCCGGGCTGAAGGCCAGTCGCAGCGAAGTCGCCTTCAACAGGCGCTCGTCGTACAGCGCCGCATCCCACCGAGCCAGGTCATCGATCGAAGAATAGATGCCGCCATCGCCCAGCACGGCGCTGGTGGTGCTCTGGTCTGTGCGCTGCCAGCGGCCGTCGATCTGGCTGTAGCCATAGACGCGATTGGGCACCTCATCGACGCCGTCCTGATGCGCGTAGGTGTTGTTCATGCCCAGCGGCAGGAAAATACGTTGGCGCAGGAAGCTGGCGAAGTCGCTGCCCGAGGCCTTGCCCACCACCAGTGCCAGCAAGGCATAGCCGCTATTGCTGTAGCGGTAGTCACTGCCGGGCGTGAAGTAAGTCCGGTTCTCTTTCTGCAGCAGCTGCAGCACGTCGGCGTCATGTACCTGGCGGGTGTCGGCCGGGTCCATCAGTTCTTCGTAATCGAGCAGGCCACTGGTATGGCTGAGCAGCTGCCGAAGCGTCATCGTGTCGGCGACGGCGGGCAGGCTGGGCAGCCACTTTTTCAGTGGATCATCGATGCCAAGCTTGCCGTCTTCGGCCAGCAGCAGGATCGCCGTGGCGGTGAACTGCTTGCTGACCGAGGCCAGCCGGAAATTACTGGCCGGGGTGATTGCGGTACCGTCTTCCAGCACCGCAAGGCCGTAGCTGCGGCGGAACGCAGGTTGGCCGTCTTTCAACACCAGCACCGAGGCGCCAGGTACCTGGCCGTCATAGCGCTGCATCAGACCGTCGATGCCGGGATCAGGCGGCGCCAAGGGGGCGGCAGCGGCCAAGCTGGAGCACGCGAACAGGCACAGCAGGGCGAGTCGAGGTTTCCAGCGTGGCATGGTGGCTCCTGGGTAGGTGATCAGGCTTTCTTGCTGGCGATCCAGCGGTCGATCTTGGCTTCAAGGATCTCCAGCGGCATGGAGCCGTCCTTGAGGATTTCATGATGGAACTCGCGCGGGTCGAAACGCTCGCCGAGCTCGGCCTTGGCCTTGTCACGCAGCAACCGGATCTTGATCTCACCGACGCGGTAGGCCAGCGTCTGCCCGGGCAAGGCCATGAAGCGCTCGACCTCGGAGGCGGCATCGGCGGCCGGGATGTCGGCGTTCTTGACCATGTAATCGGTGGCCTGCTGGCGGCTCCAGCCGGCGGCATTGAGACCGGTATCGGCGACCAGCCGCACGGTGCGCAGCAAGGTGGTCTGCAGATAACCGAGCTGATCGTAAGGATCGTTGTACAGGCCCAGTTCCTGGCCCAGCGATTCTGCGTACAGGCCCCAACCTTCCACGTAGGCGACATCACCACCGAGGCGGCGGAAGCGCGGCAATGCCGTCAGTTCCTGCTGTGCGCCCAGCTGGTAGTGATGGCCGGGGATGGCTTCATGCAGGTATTGCATGGTCACCGCCCAGCGCTTGCGCGAGGGCAGGTCGCTGGTATTGACGTAGAGCACGCCCGGCTGCTGGCCGTCGGCGCTGCCCGGTTGGTAGCTGGCGGCGCTGGAGGTGGCGGCGCGCTCGGCTTCGACCGCCTTGATCTCGAGGCTGGCCTTGGGCCGTTCGTTGAACAGGGTCGGCACCACGGCGTTTACCCGCTGGCCGGTCTCGGCATAGCGGGCCAGCAAGGCATTGGCATCGCGGAATACGAATTGGCGGTCATTGCGCATCGCGGTGAAGGCTTTCTGCTGCGAGCCGCGGATCTTGGCCTGCTTCATCACCGCATCGATGCGCGCCTGCAGGTCCTTGACCTCCTGCTCGCCCAGCGCGTGGATCTCGGCGGGTGTGCGCGCAGGTGAGGTGCTGCTGGCAACGTTGTGTGCATACCAGGCGCGGCCGTTGGGCAGCGCGGCCATGCCGTCGGTGCTGCGTGCGGCGGCCATGTACTCGGTGGCGATGAAGCCGCGCAGCGAACGATAGGCCGGCATGATCCGGTTCTCGATCATGCGCTTGTACTCGGCGCTGAGGCGGGCCTTGTCCTCGGCGGAGAAGTCGTCCGGCATGTTGCGGATCGGTCCCCAGAACAGGCTCTCTTCCGCCGTGGGTTTGATCACCGCATCAAGCTGCGGCAGCACTTTTTCCATCAGTGCGCGCGGCTGCACCACGCCGGCGGCCTTGCCTTCGCGCATGTTGGCGATGGCCTGGTCGAACAGGGCCGGAATGCCGAGCGAACGCTTGGACCAGTTCTCGTAATCCTTGACTGTGCGGAACGGCTGCGCACCAGCACCCGAGCCCAGCACTGCGATGATGCTGGACAGGTTGTAGTACTGGTTGATCGGCAGCATCCAGGTCGGGTACTGCTCGCCGGCCAGCGAGACCTGCGCATCGCGCACGAAGATCTCATAGCTCAACAGGTCCTGGCCCTGCAGGCCGGTGGCGCCGACGGCCTGGACCTTGCCCAGCCATTCGACCATGAAATCGTGCGATTGCTGGCGCGAAGCCGCGGACAGGAAATTGGGCAACTGGTCGTTGTAGCGCTGGTCGCCCTGGAAGGTGGCCTGCAGCGGGTTCAGTCGCATCGAGGCGTCCCAGTACTCGTCATAGATGCGGTTGAGCTTGGCGGCGTTGTCCTGTTTGATCGGCAGCGGCACTGCGGCCGGGCGGCGCGGGGCCGGGCGCGGCGTGGTACGGGGCTTGGCGGCGCGGCTCTGCGGCGCTGACTGGCGCTGGGTTCGCTTCTTCGCCGCGTCGGCAGGGGCCGCAACGGACAGCGTCATGAT
Organism: Stenotrophomonas sp. STEN023; assembly: GCF_056760135.1. Classification (NCBI taxonomy): domain Bacteria; kingdom Pseudomonadati; phylum Pseudomonadota; class Gammaproteobacteria; order Lysobacterales; family Lysobacteraceae; genus Stenotrophomonas; species Stenotrophomonas sp. STEN023. The sequence goes on from NZ_JBRREF010000129.1 coordinate 3,786, forward strand.
CGAGGCAATAGCAAGCGCAAGCAGGCGCAACGGGCTGTAAGGCATCAGGTGTTCCGCAAATACATCGACCCGGGAGCTTGCCCGATATCAGCGGTGACGACCAGCCGTGGCGCGGATGAACACGCGCCGGTGATACAGGTCCGGTTATGTCCCATGCCTCGCGTGGCCTGCCGCGAGGCATGGGAGAGGACTCAACGGTCGGCGGAGCGGGTGAATGGCACGCTGTCCGGGGCGACCGCGCCACCGGAAATGATGAAGCTCATGGCCTGGTCCACGGTCCAGTCGGTGGGCGTGAGCAGCTCAACCGGGACGATTTCCAGGTAGCCGGAGGTCGGGTTGGGGGTGGTGGGCACATACACCGCAGCCAGTTCGCGACCGGTGCCCTGTTCCTTGAGGACCCGGGTGACCAAGCCGATGGACTTCATGTCACGGTGCGGGAAGTCGATCAGCACCACCCGCTGGGTGCTGCCGGGCTTGGTCTGCAGGATGTCCAGCAGCTTCTTGGCACTGTCATAGATGATGCTGGCCAGCGGGATGCGGCGGATTACCGCACCGAACCAGCGCAGCAACTGCTGGCCGATGACCCGGCGGCTGAGGATGCCGACCAGCAGGATGACCAGCAAAGTGGCCAGCAGGGCAGTGATGTCCTGCATCCATTCGACCTTGATCCAGCCCAGATAATCCGGGAACGAGGCGGCAATACGCTCGGACAGCGGCACGATCAGCGGGCTGCTGATGCCCGAGAGCAGGACGAACACGAATTTGACGACCACCCAGGTCAACCAGATCGGCAGCAGGGTCAGCAGGCCGGTGAGGAAAAGACGTTGCAGGGAGGGGCGGGGGGCGGGGGAGACGGCTTCAGGCGACATCCCCGAATTGTAGCGTTCGGGTGTCCTCCGTATGTACGCAGCAGATGGCCGGAACGGCTGTGTTCAGAGAAATCTGTGTTGCCGCCGTGGCTCAGTCCGGCTTGCGGGCCTCCGGCTTGAGCCGCACATAGACCTGCTTGCGCACCCGCGCGACCACGTCGCCTTGCGCATCGAGCACATCGTTCTCGAACCAGTGCAGGTATTTGTCACCGTTGGCGGTAGCGGCCTTGACCTCGTCCAAGGCGGCGTCATCGAGCCGGAACTCGGTCCAGACCACGCCACGGCCGGGCTTCAGGAATTCGATGGCGCCGGCCTTGTCCCAGACGAAATAACGGCTGCCCAGGTTCTGCAGCAGGCACAGCATCCAGAACGGGTCGGTCATCGCGAACAGGCTGCCGCCGAAGTGGGTGCGCACGTAGTTCACGTTCCACGGCCGCTGCCGCAGCTCGACCCGCACGTAGCGGTAGTCGGCGCTGATGGCGGTGACGTGGATGCCGGCAAACAGGAACGGTGGCCACAGGTTGATGCCGCGACGGAACAGGCTGGCTTTCATGGTGCGAGCGGACGGACGGGGGAGCCGGAGTCTAGCATTCGCTGGCGTATGGAGGGGCTCAGTTCGGCCAGGGCGGGGCGATCCGGTAGCCGTCGCGGCCGGCCTGTTTGGCCTGGTACAGGGCGTCGTCGGCGGCCTCGAACAGGCGCGCCGGGCCGTCGTCCGGGCCGGGCAGCACGCTGCACACGCCTATGGTGACGGTAGTCCTGGTCTTGCCGTGATTGGCCTTGTCGACCGGGATGCTGAGCTGGCGTACCCGGCTGATCAAGCTTTGCACCAGCTGTTCGGCACCGGCCGGGGGGGTATCGGGCAGGATCAGGGCGAACTCGTCACCGCCGAAGCGCGCAGCCAGATCGCGCGGTCGCCGGGCCATGTCTTCAATCGTGCGTGATAGATAGCGCAGCAGGCGATCGCCAACCTGGTGGCCATAGGTGTCGTTGCAGGCCTTGAAGTGATCCACGTCGATCAACAGCAGGGTGAGCGGGCGACCGCTGCGCCGCGCGGCATCGTTCTCGCGGCGCAGGGTTTCCTCGAAGCGCATGCGATTGGCCAACCCGGTGAGCGTGTCGCGGTTGGCCTGGCGGCGCCAATAGCGCATCTGCCACAACGTCCAGAACAGCAGCATGCCGGCGCAACCAAACGTCGCTGACACCGGTGCGAACCACAGGCTGGCCGAATGCAGCAGGCCCAGGCTCAGCAGCAGTGGAGCCGGCAGCGCGAGTGCGCCAAACAGCCAGCGCCAACGGTGCCCGGAGGTGATGCCCAGTGCTGCCAGCGCCACCAGTACCGTGCTTATCGCGGTCTGGACGATGGATGGCAAGGTGCGGATGCTGTTCCCGGCCAGCAGCATCGAGGCGACATTGGCCTGGTACTCGCTGCCACTCATCCAGTTGTCGCGGGAGGTGGGGGTGAGCAGGCGCGGGGCAATGCCGCTGGCAGTCATGCCAACGATGACCAGTCGTCCCTTGAGCAGGTCGGCGGGTATCCGGCCTTCAAGCACATCGACATACGACATCTGCGGAAAGCTGCCCGGTGGCCCGGCATAGCGCAGCCGCACATAGTGGTCGCGATGCCATTGATAGGGCGAGTTGTTGCGCGGCGTTGGATCGGCCAAACCGGGGAGCTGGCCATCCACTCCGGACAAGGCTGCACCCAGCGCCAACCAGTGCGGCGAGCCGATCCCGGCCTTCAGGTAGAGGCCACGGGCGATGCCATCGGCATCCACTTCGATATCCGTGTGTGCCAGCGATGCGGCGGCGTTGGCGATTGCCGGCACCGGTAGCAACTCCTCAGGTACCGCCTCGGCGCTCGCCGGTGCTGCCATCACCGGCAGGACCACCCGACCATTGCGGCGGATCGCGGCCGCCAGTGCTTCGTCCTGGCGGGGATTTTTGCGATCGGCCTCCGGAAACATCAGGTCCAGCGCCACCCGCTCGACGCCGGCCTGATGCAGGCGTTCCAGCAGGCGTGCGTGGGTGCTGCGTGGCCACGGCCATTGGCCCAGCTCCTGCAGGCTGTGGTCGTCGATTGCGATGATTGCCAGGCGCGGATCAGGCGGGTAGTCCCAGTCGCCGACCAGCGCGTCATAACTGGTGACATCCTGCTGCCAGAAAACACGGCTATGGCTGGCCCAGGCAACGATCAGGCCACAGGCAATGACAAACAGCAGCCGGTAACGCCAGCGCGGACGTAAAGGCCTCATAGGGCGAGCAACAACAAGACACCGGCGCCGGCGCCATAACAGAGCCGGCAGGGCAGCTTGACCTGCTGGGGCGTGGAGAATGCACTGGCGTAGCCGTCGTCGGCGATGCTCTGCACCCGTACATGCAAGGTGCCACCGCGCCAGGGACGTTTCAGCGAAACTTCCGGGGCATCCTGCTGTTGATCCAGCAGCAGCTTTGCAAAACCAGCGTCACGCGCGATCTGCACCCGATAGTGCAGGGCATCGCTGTCGGCCGGCCAGCGCAGGGTCAGCAGGCCTTTTTGGCCTTTGCTTGTATCCAGTGGCGTCGCCACCTGCGAATCGCTGACCTGCAGCGGCAGTGCCTGGCCGTAGCGGCCGGCGCTGTTGTGCGCATCAAGCGAGGCCACCCGCCAGAAGTAGTCACCCGCCGGTAGCGGACTGCGGATGCGTAGCTGCTGGTTGCTGCTTTGCTGTTCGACCAGTGGCTGCAGGAAGTTGGGGTTGTCGGCGATCTGCAGAACGGTGCCGGTGGCACCGGCTACCTGGGCCCACTCAAAACGTGGCTGTGGCTGGTGCACGGTCTGTCCATGCAGTGGAGCGACGGTCAACGGTGCCGGTAGTCCGTCGGGGACGACGAAGTCCCGCTCGGCGTCCAGCCCTTCGACGCCATCGCCATTGATGGCGCGTACCAGCAGCCGTAGTTCGCCCGCGGGCAGATCATCGATCTGGATCTGCGTTGCGCTGATCTCGCGTGCGAACAACTGGATGTCCGGGGTTGCCGCCAGCACCACCTCGACGCGATAACGCTCTGCCCCGTCCAGCGGTTGCCACGCAGCCAGCAGTGGTAAGGGTTGCAGGCGCAGTTGCGCGTCCAGCAGCCGCGGTGGCGGCAGCAGGGGCTGTGCCTGTTCTGGTGCGTTCCCCGTCGAACGTATCAAGGTGGCGTGGCCGCCGTCGATGATCCGGTTACCAGCACGGTTGCCAACCTGCACGTGGCCTTCGACTACTTCGGTGCTTGCAGGGCTGTTCTGGCCACCGGCGTTTACCCTGAACAAGGTGCCGCGCACGCTGCTGGTCGCGGTGGGGGCGGTGATGATGTAGCGCGAAGCGGGACCGCGCGCTGGCGTCACATGGCTGCTGCTGCGCCCACGTTGCAGGCGCACCCGTGTGTCCACCATGCCGGTGGCGCCGTAGCTGCTGAGCTGGTCCAACTGCAGCAGAGAGTTCTCGCGCAGTTGCAGGCGAGAGTCGTCGGCGAAGACGAGGGTCACGCTTGCGTCCTCGCCGGTCTGCAGCTGGGTGCCGATGGGCAACAACATATCCGCTTGCAGCGGCCGGGTACCGTTGGTCGGATCGCTGACCTGGACCAGGCCACGCAAGGCAACCACCCGCGCTGGTGCGGGCTGCACGCGCAACCAGATGATAGGAAAGCGCAGGGTCTGCCCCGGCACCAGCCGGTACGGATTGCTGATCTGGTTATGCACCTGCAGTTGTTGCCACTGCACGTCGCTTTTCAGATAACGGGCGCCCAGGTCCCAAAGCGTGTCGCCGGGCCGTGCGCGGTAATTCCAGTCCTGGGCGCCGGCGATACCTGCCAAGCAAAACAGCAATGCGGTTGCCAGAAACTGCAGCAACGATGGGCGTACGGCGGTACTTCTCACGGCCACTTTGGCTCCGAAAACGCGTGTCCGTTACGCTGGCATCGTGCTGGCTGCAACTTCATCACCCTCTGGTCCTGGTCGCCGTGACATATATCACGGCAGGATCATCTGGTGAAAAGCTGCCAATTTCCGTGCAGTTGACACACAAATTGTACTGTCTGGTGCCAGATCAGAACAGGAGCGAGGACATCTTGCGGCGGTAGCGGCCCACCAGGTCTTCGTCTTCGATGACGCGGAACGCATCGATCAGGGCTTTCTTGGGCAGGCTGTCGCGGAAACCGCGGTCAATCCGCAGCATCTCGATGAACTGCTCCAGCGCGCCTTCGTCCTCGCCGGCCAGCAGGTGGTGGATACCGAGCAGGTAGCGTGCTTCCAGATCGTTGCCATCGGCCTGGACGCGCGCTGCCACCACATCGGCGGCCGGGGCATCCTGCAATGCCGAGGCGAAATCCAGACGTGCGCGTGCACGGATGGCGCGATCGTCGGTGGCAAGGTTGGCGGGCAAACCGTCGAGTAGCGGGCCTGCTTCGCTGGTTGCGCCGATCTTGAGCAGGGCCAGGGCAAGGTCGAGCTTGAGCTCGGCCTTGTCCGGCTCGGCGCTGATGGCCTCACGCAGCGCGGCCACTTCGGCCTGCGGGTCCAATGGCAGGGCTTCGACTTCGGCTTCAACCGCGGCTGCCTCGGCCGGCACCACGCCGTGTTGGGTCAGGAACTCACGCAGCTGGCCTTCTGGCATCGCGCCGGGGAAGCCATCAACGATCTGCCCGTCCTTGATCAGGAAGACGGTGGGCACAGAACGGATCTGGAAGGCGGCAGCAATCTGCTGCTCCTTGTCCACATCGACCTTTGCCAGCTCGAACGCGCCGTTGTACTCGCCTGCGAGCTTTTCCAGAATCGGCCCCAGGCTCTTGCAGGGCCCGCACCAGGTCGCCCAGAAATCGACCAGCACGGGGGTCTGCGAGGATTTCTGCAGGACCTCGGCTTCGAAGGTTTCGGTGGTGGCCTCGAATACGTGGGGAAGATCGCTCATGGCTGGCTACGTTGCTGACAGGAACTCCCTTTATGGCGACGCAGGGGCGGGTTCTCAACTGCCAGCGGCAGTTGCGGGCTGTTTTGAGCGAGGTTGCTGGGTGGGAGGCTTGTGCTGCCTGGGTTTGCTGTTTTCTTGGGGGGCAAGGGTAAGGCCTCTGCCGAGCATGGCTCGGCACTACAGGCCGTGCTGCACTCCCGGTAGTGGGGGGGCAAAGAGGGGGGGGGGGGTTGGGGGGGGTTGGGGGGGGGGGGTGGGGGGCCCCCACTCCCGGGCGCGAGAGGGGGGGGTGGGGGGG
>NZ_JBRREF010000130.1:0-9249 GCF_056760135.1 Stenotrophomonas sp. STEN023
CTCGGCAGGGGCGTTACCGGTGAAGCCTCATGCCAAGCATGGCTCGGCACTACAGGTGACGCCTTAACGACAACGGGCAGCCATTGGCTGCCCGTGCGGTGTACGTATTTCTGGAGACGCTTAGTAGCGCAGCAGCGCCGAGCCCCAGGTGAAACCGCCACCGAAGGCTTCCAGCAACAGCAACTGGCCGCGCTCGACACGACCCGAACGGATCGCGGCATCCAGCGCCAGCGGCACCGAGCCGGACGAGGTGTTGCCGTGCTTGTCGACGGTGACCACCACGCGATCCATCGGCATTTCCAGGCGCTTGGCCGTGGCTTCGATGATGCGCAGGTTGGCCTGGTGCGGAATCAGCCAATCCAGGTCGGACTTGTCCAGGCCGTTGGCCTGCAGGGTTTCATCAACAACCGAGTCCAGCGCCTTGACGGCGTACTTGAACACGTCATTGCCCTTCATGTTGATCTTGCCCGGCTTGTCGAAGCCGACCGAGACGCCAACCGGATCCCACAGCAGTTCCTTCTTGCTGCCGTCGGCATGCAGATGGGTGCTGAGAATGCCGGTGTCTTCGTCGGCCTTGAGCACGACGGCACCCGCGCCATCGCCGAACAACACGCAGGTGGTGCGGTCGGTCCAGTCAACGATACGGGTCAGGGTTTCCGCACCGATTACCAGGACGTGCTTGGCATCACCGCTGCGAATGAATTTGTCAGCCACGCTCAGGGCGAAGATGAAGCCCGAACATGCTGCATTGACGTCAAACGCCGCCGAGCCGGTCGCACCGAGGCGGGCCTGGATCAAGCAAGCGGTAGACGGGAAGATCAGATCCGGCGTGGTCGTACCCACGATGATCATGTCCAGCTGCGAGGCCTCAATGCCCGCAGCTTCCAGCGCGCGCACGGCGGCGTGGTAGCCCAGGTCACTGGTGGTCTCGTCATCGGCAGCGATGTGCCGCTCACGGATACCCGTGCGCGACTCGATCCACTCGTTGGTCGTCTCGACGATCTTTGTCAGATCATCGTTGGTCAACACTTTCTCGGGCAAATAACTACCAGTGCCCGCGATCCTCGAGTAGATCCGCTTGCTCATGCTGTTTCCTATTGCGCGAAGCCGCCCGAAGGCGGCCCCGGAAGAATCGGTGCAACAACCGCCACACTGAGGTGGCGGCAGCCGTCACAAATCAATCTTCTTCGACGACCAGGGTCGACTTGGTCGTGATCACCTTCTTGCCGCGGTAGAAACCGTCAGCAGTGATGTGGTGACGCAGGTGCACTTCACCGGTGGTCGGATCGGTGGACAGCTGCTTTGCGCTCAGGGCGTCGTGGGCACGACGCATGCCGCGGCGGGACGGGGTAACACGGGATTTCTGCACAGCCATGGGATTGCTCCAAACTCGGTTTCGTTTGCTTCGTCGTTTAATTGCACAGGACGCCAGCGTCCAGCACTACTCGCTTTCGCCGCAGCCGCCGACGATTACCGGCCGCAATTATTTCTTCAGCGCCGCCAATGCCGCAAAGGGATTGGCCTTGCTCAATTCTTCTTCGGTCGCGGTGAAGTCACGTTCGACTGCCTCGCTTCCAGGCGCCAGTGCTACCACCGGCACCGCCAACACCAACTCGTCTTCCACCAGGTCCAGCGGACGCAGGCTGCCATCTTCAGGCACCAGCATCGCTTCGTATTCCTCTGGAAGCGCAGATTCTTCTTCCTCGTCCTTGATCAAGCCCAAGCGCTGCTTGATCGACACCGGCAGCAGGAAACGCTGCATGGTGCGCTGACAGATCAAGGGCAGCTCGGTATCGATGGTCAGATCGACGTACGACACCTGCAAGATGTTGTCTCGATCGAACTCCAGTGAATACGCGCACTGGCCCTCGGTATCGGCAACCAGACCCTGCAAGCGGGTCAATTCGGACAAAGGCACCTGGCCATCAAAGCGCCTGCGCGCAATGACCATCCGCCAAGCATCCAGCAATTCGGGTACGTTCGCGGACATAAGCTGCAGAATGTTAAGGAGTAGCCACGCCGCTGTCAAATCCGTAGCGGCGGAAACATTGTCAGACCGGGGGTGGCGCAGCAGACTGGCCTTCCCGAGCTGCGTATTTTTACACATGAAGCCCCTGATTCTCGCCTCCACGTCACGATATCGCGCCGAATTGCTTAACCGGCTCAGGATTTCGTTCAGTTCAGCCGCGCCGGATGTGGACGAAACCCCGCTTCTGGGCGAGCCGCCCACTGCGTTGGCACGCCGCCTTGCCGCCGCCAAAGCCGCTGCCGTGGCCCGCCAGCACCCCGGCAGTTGGGCCATAGGCTCGGATCAGGTTGCCGAGCTGAATGGGCAGGCATTGGGCAAACCCGGCACCCGCGAGGCCGCCTGCGCCCAGCTGACGGCGATGTCCGGCCATGAGGTGCTGTTCCATACCGCCGTGTGCCTCAGTGACGGTGATGCGCAACTGCAAGCCACCGATCTCACCCGTGTGCGCTTCAGGCACCTGCAGATGGCGGAGATCGAACGCTACATCGATGCCGAGCAGCCACTGGACTGCGCCGGCAGCTTCAAATGCGAAGGCCTGGGCATCACCCTGTTCGAGGCCATCGAGAACAGCGATCCCACTGCACTGATCGGCCTGCCGCTGATAAAGACCTCGCAGCTGCTGCGACAAGCCGGCTATCAGCTGCCCTAGCTTGCGACATCACCGTAGCCCGGGTAAGCCCAGCGCCCTTGGGAACCAGTGATCTACCGGCAACCCAGGTTCTCCGCCAACCGCCCCGGGTGCGCTTCGCTTACCCGGGCTACGGCTTGTCGCGAGCTGCCGCCAACGGTAAGCGGCGCTACTTGATCTCGAACGGCTGCTCGGCCCAGGTTTCGACGCTGCCGTCGTTGCCATGCAGGCGCAGGCCCAGCCAATGCGTGCCGGGCTTCAGCCCCGAGGTATCCAGGCGTGCGTCAAAGCCAGTGCGCGGATGCTGCGGATCGTTGGAAATCTTCCAGAACGGACGCACATCGTATTCGCGCCCGTACACGGCATCGCCCACGCTGCGGCCATCGAGCAGCATCTCCACACGCGACAGGCCAACGCCATCCTTGAACGCCCAGCCGGTGACGTCCAGCCTGCCGTCGACAAGTTGACCAGCCAGCGGGGTTTCCACCCATGCCATCGCCGGCGTCACGCACGCGCCTTGCTGCTTTTCAGCCGGCAGGCGGAACAACAGGAAACGCTGGAAACCATGATCGAGCGAGATCACTTTCGGCGGCGGCAACGGCCCTACCAACTCGCAGACCTTGTGGTAGCGATCAAGCAGATCGCGGTAACGCTGGTCCCCCGGCGCCAGCACCAGCAGCACTGGCGTAGAGCGGCTGCCGTCACTGAGCAGCTTCCACAACGCCAGCTGCGCGGTGCGCCCATGGCGGTCATTGAGCGCATGCGGCAGCACCTTGATTGAAGGATTGTCGAGGCGGAAACCGAGCTCCGCCCCCACTTTGAAGCTCCCTGCCAACAACTGGGTGTCGGCCGGCATCTCCGAAAGCTCTTCGCGCACGCCTTCGGCCAGCTGCTGCCAACCGGCGAAATTGCGCGGGTAGTACTTGCTGCCCGCCATATGCTCGCGCAGCCCGGGCGAGGCCGTGAACAGGTAGTAAGCCATGGCCAGCACCAGCCCAAGCGAGGCGAGCACCCACAAGGCACGACGCCAGGCGCGCGACCAATGATTGAGCAGTGCCGGTACGCAGACCAGCAGCGCCAGATAGCCAGGCAGCGGCCAATGGAAGCTGACCCGCTCCACATCGGTGAAGAAACCGAGCGCGAAGATCAGCAGGGTCGAGGTCGCACCGACCAGCGCGAAATAGCGCCATTGCAGGTGGTGGAAACCGCCCTGCACATTGCGCAGACCCTTGCCCGCAACCACCACCATCGCCGCGAACAACAACGGCGTCACCAGCAGCGGCTGGATCACCAGGAACAGCAATCCTTCCGAATGGAATGCCCAAGGATGGCGCTCGATCACCTGGAACTTGAGCCCGGCATCCTGGTTATCCAGGTTCCAGGCCAATAGCGGCAACCACGCCGCAACACCTACCGACAAGGCAATCCACACCCGCGGATCGCGCAGCACCCTGCGCCCTTCTGGCAAGGCCAACATCGCAATGAAACCAACGCCGATCACACCGATGAAACGGTAGTGACTCAGTGCGCCAATCAACAAACCGCAGGCCAGCAACAGCGCACCACCAGCACCGACGCCACGCAGCAGGCGCGCACCGGCGTCCAGACACAGCAGCGCGGCAATCGCCATCGGCACGTCCGGCACCGCCAGGATGCCCAGCGTCGCCGACAACGGCATCAACAAGGCCAGCGAGCCCGCGCGCCAGCCCATGCGCACGCCAAACCAGCGCGTGCAGATACCGGCAACCATCCACGGCAACGCCGCCCCCATGATCAGGAACGGCAGGCGCACACCCAGGCGATGACTACCGGCAACTTCAACACCCAGCCGCGTCAACCATGCGGTCAAGCCGGGCAGATCCGAATAGGCGGCGGCCAGATGCTGGCCTTCCTGCCAGTAGAACGCTTCGTCCACAAAAAGAGGCAATTGCGAAGCCAACAGCACCTTCGTCGTGGTGACCAGCACCCACAACACAAGGAACGTCACGTATGCGCGTTGCTCACCCCTGATTGCCACGTACACTTCCTTCAGACCAAAAATCGAGACGACCATGACAGTGGCGCCGCCCGGAATGCTAACCGAAGTAACACTACAGTCCCTATCGGCAGCGCAACAGCAGGTCAATTCCCTACTGCTGGGCAAGGCCCAGGAAGTACGCATGGCCTTTGTCGCGCTGCTGTCCGGCGGACATCTGCTGATCGAAGACCTGCCCGGGCTCGGCAAGACCACCCTGGCCCATGCGATGGCATCCAGCCTGGGCCTGCAGTTCCAGCGCGTGCAGTTCACCTCCGATCTGCTGCCTGCCGATGTGCTCGGCATCTCGGTCTACGAAGCGCATAGCCGCAGCTTCCAGTTCCATCCCGGCCCGGTGTTCTGCAACCTGCTGCTGGCCGATGAGATCAATCGCGCGCCGCCACGCACGCAGAGCGCCCTGCTTGAAGCGATGGCCGAGCAGCAGGTGACACTGGATGGCGTGACCCACCGGCTGCCGGATCCGTTCTTTGTGATCGCCACCCAGAATCCGGTCGACATGTCCGGCACCTTCCCGCTGCCCGACTCGCAGCTGGATCGCTTCCTGCTGCGCCTGACCCTGGGCTATCCCAATGCCGAGGCCGAGCGTGCCCTGCTGGCCGGTGAAGACCGCCGCGAGCTCATCGCACGGGTTACGCCCTGCCTTTCCGAGCAGGACATCCGCATGCTGCGCGACGCGGTCAGCCAGGTGCATGCCAGCGATGCGCTGGTCGATTACGTGCAGGCGCTGCTTACCCGCAGCCGCCAGCATCCGGGCGTGCGCGTTGGCCTGTCGCCGCGCGCCGGTATCGCCTTGCTGCGCGCGGCCAAGGCGCATGCACTGCTGCTGGGTCGCCGCCATGTGATTCCGGAAGACGTGCAAGCCTTGTTCATCGCCGTCGCCGGGCATCGCCTGGTCGCCGAAGCAGAGGCCTCCTCCGGTCCAACGTTGGCGCGCACCATCCTGCACAGCGTGCAGGTGGACTGAAGTGCTGGCAGCGTTGCGGCAGCGCCTGCAATCACTGCAGTTTCTGGCCCGCCCACGGCAGCCGGAACAGCTGCCGATGCAGCTGGACCGGCGTCGCATCTACGTGCTGCCAACCGGCTTCGGTCTGTTCCTGGCCGCGCTGCTCGCGGTGATGGTGCTGGGCGCCTTGAACTACAACAACAATCCGGCGCTGTTGTTGGCGCTGGTATTGGCCGCAACCTCGCTGGCGAGCACCGTGCAGGCGCATCTGCAGCTATCCGGCCTGCGCCTGGACGCCGTTTCCGCCGACCCGGTAGCCGCAGGCAATCCCATCCGCCTGCGCCTGGCGCTGGCGCGTGGTGACCGCCGCCCGCGCCGTGCCCTGCAAATGGACTACCAGCAATCCAGGACCCACCTCAACCTGGAACAGGACAGCCAGGCCGAAGCCGATCTATGGCTGCCAACACATCGACGCGGCTGGCTGGATATAGCGCGCATCCGAGTTGCGACCACCCAGCCGCTGGGTCTGGTCCGCGCCTGGGCATGGTTCTGGCCGGACTCGACCCTGCTGGTCTATCCCGCGCCGGAAGCCAATGCACCGCCGTTACCGGATGCAGGCAGCGCTTCCACCCGCACGCGCGTGCATCCGCAAGGCGAAGAACTGCAACAGATGCGGCCCTACCGCACCGGCGATTCACGCCGCAGCATCGCCTGGAAGCACTCGGCGCGACGCGATGAACTGCTGGTGCGCGAGTACGAACGCCCCTACGGTGCCGAGCTGGTATTGGACTGGCAGCAGCTGCATGCCCTGCCCCACGAACGCCGCATCTCACGGCTTGCGCGCTGGGTGGATGATGCCGAACGCGAAGGCCGCAGCTACCAGCTGCGCCTGCCCGGGCAACCGCCCTTGGGGCCAGCCAGCGGCGACGGCCATCGCCACCTCTGCCTGCGCGCTTTGGCGCTGATGCCAGACGCATGAAGACACCCTCACCCGCACTGAGCGCCGGCAGCCGCATCTGGATCAACCTGGTCACGGCACTGTCGCTGCTGCCCTTGCTGCTGCAGCTGCCCGGCGTGCTGGCCGTGGTGTTCGGCATCACCACCTTGCTGGTGGCGCTGTGGTCATGGCGACGCAGCATGCCGCTACTGGTTCGCCTGCTGTGGATTGGCGTGATGCTGGGCTGCATCTACTGGCAGATGGGCGCCAATCCCGGCCGCGACAGTGGCTGTGCCCTGCTGGCGGCAATGCTGGCAATCAAATCCAGTGAGTTGCGCACGCTGCGCGATGCGCGCAGCCTGATTGGCTTCAGCCTGTTCGCCCCGTTCGCGGCCTTCCTGCTCGATCAGGGCCCCACCACCTTGCTGATGTCGGCCGCTGCCGTGGTTGCGGCGCTGCTTGCGCTGCAGCGTATTGCCGATGAGGACGTGGGCATCGCCCATCTGCCAGCGCGCGCGCAGCTGCGCACGGTTGGTGGATTGATGCTGCTGGCGCTGCCTTTGGCGCTGTCGGCATTCTGGCTGGTGCCGCGCCTGCCGACGCCGATGTGGGGCACGCCGGAGCGCTCGGTCGGGCGTCCCGGCCTATCCGACAGCATGCAGCCCGGCGGCTTGAGCGAGATGATGGCCGATGACAGCCCGGCCTTGCGGGTCGAGTTCTTCGGCCCGGTGCCGGCGCAGAACCAACGCTATTGGCGCGGCCCGGTACTCACCCGCTTTGATGGCCGCCGCTGGTCACGCTCGCAGAGCCAGCGCGCCGAGCGCGTACCCAGCGTGAGCAACAGCGCGCAACGCTGGGATTACCAGATCGAATACGAGCCCACCGATCGACGCGAGCTGGTTGCACTGGACCTGCCCTTGCAGGCCCCAGCAGGCAGCCAGCTGGATGCCGACTACAGCCTGATCACACCGCAGCCACTCACCGCGCTTACCCGCTGGCGCATGCAATCCAGCCCTGCCGTTGCGTTCCAGTCCGAGCTGCCCGCCCGCCTGCGCCGGCAAACCCTGCAGCTCCCCGACGGCTTCAATCCGCGCACGCTGGCACTGTCCAGACAATGGCGCAGCGAGGCCGGCAATGATGACGCTGCGCTGGTGCAACGCAGCCTGGACTGGATCCACCGCGAGTTCGCCTACACCTTGAACACGCCTTTGGCCGGCCGCCATTCCGTCGACGAATTCCTGTTCGACCAGAAGGCCGGTTACTGCGAGCACTTCAGCGCGGCCTTCGTGGTGCTGATGCGTGGCGCCGGGGTTCCAGCACGCGTTGTCACCGGTTATGCCGGCGGCGTGCGCAACCGCTTCGGCAACTATTGGGTGGTGCGCCGGCTCGATGCGCATGCCTGGGCCGAAGTCTGGTTGCCGCAGCGCGGCTGGGTGCGGGTTGATCCCACCGCGGCCGTCGCCCCGGAGCGCATCTACGACACCGTGGAAGACCGCATCGGCAACAACGACGGCGCTGCCGGACTCAACCTGTCCGGCCGTTGGAGCAGCCTGCTGCAGTACAGCGACTACCTGCGTCGCGGCTGGAACACTGCGGTGCTGTCCTTCAACGCAGAACGCCAGCAGCGCCTGCTCAGCGGCATCGGCATCAAGCAGCTGAGCCCCTCGCAGCTGGTTGCCTTGTTTGCCGGCTTTGCGGCCCTCACCATCGGCCTGATGGCCTGGCTGCTGGCCCGCGGCGAGCGCCAGCGTGACCCGCTGTTGCGCGCCTGGCACCGTCTGGACCGTCGCTATCAACGACTGGGGCTGGGCCGCGAGCCCTTCGAGACCGCCAGCGACTGGGCCAGCCGCATTGACCGTGCCCGTCCTGGCAGCGACCTGCTGACGCTCAGCCAGCGTTTCACTCAGGCGCGCTACGCTGGCGTCCGATCGGATGTCGTTTCATTATTGGCGGACCTGCACAGGCACCGCCCGAAACCCGGAGTACGAACATGAAGACCCGCATCCTCCTCGTTGCCGCCGCCAGCCTGGTGCTGGCTGCCTGTGCCACGGCGCCCAAGCCGCTACAGGGACAGTTCACCCCCGTTTCGCCGCGTGACGCGGTGGCGCAGAAGCAGACCGGCGCGCCGGTACGCTGGGGTGGCCGCATCATCGAAACCATCCCCGGCCAGGGCGAAACCTGCTTCCAGATGCTGGCCCGTCCGCTCAATGCCAGCGGCCGCCCGAGCACCACCTCCAGCGATGCCAGCGATGGCCGCTTCCTGGCCTGCCGCAGCGGTTTCTATGATCCGGCGGTGTTCGAGCCGGGCCGCGACGTGACCTTCATCGGCCGCATCGATGGCTACCAGAGCACCAAGATCGGCGAATACGACTACCCGCTGCCCAAGCTTTCCGCTGACGTGGTCTATCTGTGGCCGGTACAGCGCGAAGTGGAAGTAGTGCCCGCCTACCCGTACGGCCCGTGGGGCCCGGGTTGGGGTCCCGGCTGGGGCTGGGGTTACCGCGGCTGGTGGTAACGAACTGAAAACGCCGCCCCAAGGGGCGGCGTTTTCTTTTGCTTGAATCTGTTTGTGGGAGCGGCGTAAGCCACGAAGCTGAGTACAACGGAACAACGATAGAGCCTGTTTTCAAGCAGCTGTTGATTGCCATGCGCAGCTTGCGGCGGATGGATCTGGAGC
>NZ_JBRREF010000131.1:0-8946 GCF_056760135.1 Stenotrophomonas sp. STEN023
TCCCCCCCGGCCCGGCCCGGCGGCGCCCCCCCCCTCCCCCTCTTCTCGTGGGGTCTGGGGCCGCCCGCCCCCCCCCCCCCCGAAGCTGGGGATCCATCAGATTGCGCGGCTGCTGGTGATTTCCCTGCCACCGGCTTCGCGGCTGAGGCCGCTCCCACAAACGCAGGGAGGATTGCTGGTAAGGCTTCTGCCGAGCATGGCTCGGCATTACATCAATGCGGAAATGCAGAAGCCCGGCTCTTGGCCGGGCTTCTGGTTCTGCTTTCCTGCTGGAGCGTTGCCTCAGCGCACTTCTTCGTAGCGCAGCACCATGCCTGGCTTCAGTACGGCGCTGGCGTCCAGGTTGTTGGAGGTCAGCAGGGTTTTCACTGATATGCCGTAGCGGCGGGCGATGGTCCAGGCGGACTCGCCGCTGCGCACCGTGTGGCGGCTGCCATTGCTGGCCGAGGCCACTGCACGGGAAGGAGCTGCCGGGCGGCTACTGCTCTTCGCAGGCGCGGCAGGTGCCGCATCGCGGGTCGCCACCAACACGCTCTCGCTGTTGTCGCTTTCGACGCTGCCAATGGCAGCAGCCGGAGCCAAAACCCGGGTGCCGGAGCGCGAGCTGGTCAGGGCGGGGTTGAGGCGGGCGATGCGGGCCGGATCCAGCGCATTCTGCGCCGACCAGGCGGCCAGGGTGGTGTTGGCCGGCAGCGTGTGGCCCTTCAGGATCGGCACCTGCCGGTCCAGCGCGGCCATCAGGTCGGGTTCGTTCTCGGACTGTTCCAGCACGCAGGCCAGTGCATGCAGCTTTTCAACGTAGGCGTAGGTGATCGGCGACAGGCCAGGCAACTCGGACGCGGTGGCGTTCTGTGCGTTCATGCCACCGCGACGCAGCGACTGCAGGATGCGGTACTCGCCGGCGTTGTACGCCATCACCGCCAGCTGCCAGTCACCGGCAAACATGCCGTGCAGGGTCTTCAGGTAACGCACGGCGGCGCGGGTGGAATCCACCGCCGACAGGCGGCCGTCATAGCCCTTCTCCATCGGCACGCGGTGGTTACGCGCGGTGGTGGCGATGAACTGCCATAGCCCGGCCGGGCCGCTGGCGTTGCGGGCACCGGGGCGGTAGCCGCTTTCAACGAAGGGGATCAGCGCGAATTCGGTCGGCAGGCCGGCACTGCGCAGCTCATCGACGACGTAGCCGAACAGCGGCAGCGCGTCGTCCTCGACATTGCCCAGTCGCGACGGGGCGTGCGAGAACTGCTTGCGCCAGCGTGCGCTGGTGGCTTCGGCGTCGCACTGCGGTGCGGCCAGGCCCTCACGGAAGTTGGCGAAGATCTCGCGTCCGTTACGGGTAGTCGGGGCCGGCAGCGAGGCCGGGTCCAGTGGTAATGCAGTCAGTGCGGCGACGTTCTGGGTCATGCCGGCGCTGACCGGGAGGGTCTGGGCGGCCAGCGCGCCGCTGCCCGTGCCCAACAACAACCCCAGCGCCAACGGCAGACAAAGCCGCCTCATGCGCGAAAACCGTCTTTCCACCGCCGCAATTCGGCGAAGACTTCCACCTCATCGGTGGGCGCGCGACCAAGCTGCGCGGCGATCGCTGCAACAATCGCGGTATCGGCAGTCCGCAGAAACGGATTGCATTCCAGTTCACTGGCCAGGACGGCGGGAACGGTAGGACGGGAACTGCTGCGCATGTCCGAGGCTTCCTGTTGGCGGCGTTGCAATGCCGCGTTGGTGGGGTCGACATGCCGCGCAAACACGGCATTGGCCAGCGTGTATTCGTGCCCGCAGCAGACCAGTGTCTGTGGGGGCAGGGCGGCCATTCGCCGGAGCGAGGCCAACATCTGGGCCGGCGTACCTTCAAACATGCGTCCACAGCCCAAGCTGAACAACATGTCGCCACTGAACAAATGGTCGTGGCCGTAGTAGGCAATATGGCTTCGGGTGTGACCGGGAACTTCCATCACGGTGAAGTCGAAGCCCGACAATTCTACCCGGTTGCCTTCGCTGACTCGTTCACATTCCAATGGGATGCGTTCATCTACAGGGGCGATCACCCGCAGCCGCGGCCAGCGCTGGCGCAACTCCGCCACCCCGCCGATGTGATCGTCGTGGTGATGGGTGAGCAGGACACCAGCAGGCTGCATGCCTTGCGCAGCGGCTTCGAAAACCGGGCCGGCCTGGCCGGGGTCGACGAAAATCGTGCGCTCATCAGGCGTTTGCAGCGCCCAGATGTAGTTGTCCTGAAATGCGGGCAGGGCGATCAGTCGCATAGAATTGGAAAATGCCTGCCGCCAAGTCCCCCCGTCAAGCTGCAGTCTCGCCCTGGTTTGAGAAAGCCGGGGCGCAGGCGATGCGGGAATGGGAGCAGCGGCTGCTGTCTGAACAAATGCGCGGATTTCCCTCGCCGCCGTGGCTGTGGATGGCGCCAAACGCCTTCTGGCGGCCGGACCCCTCCCCGCAGGGCCGTGGCCTGCACCTGCACCGCGACCCGCAAGCGCCTGGCTGGGCAGGGGATCTGCGCTGCGGCCTGCCGTTGCCGCTGCCCAGCGAGTCGATCAAGGCCATCGTCATCGAACATCCGGCGGCCGAGGAGCTGGAGCCCTTGTTGTCCGAATGCGCGCGGGTGCTGATGCCTGGTGGGCGGATCTGGATGACCGTGCTCAACCGCTGCAGTCCGTACCGTGCGCACTGGCAGTGGCAGGGCGCGCGACCGCCGCCGGTGTCACGTTGCAGGACACTATTGCAGCGGCAAGGCATACGATGTCGCTCGCTGCGGCACTATGGCCCGCTGTGGACGCAGTCGGGCAATACCCCGGGCACGGCTCTGCCGGCCCTGCGCGCCTTGTGCGTGCTGGAAGCTGAAAAACGCACCGCGGCCTTGATCGGCCCGATCAAGGCCAGTCGCGTCAGTTGGCGCGGCCCGGTGGCGACCTGAATTCAACGGAACACTATGAAGTCAATCGAAGTACATACCGACGGCGCCTGCCTCGGCAATCCAGGCCCCGGTGGATGGGGCGCGTTGTTGCGTTACAAGGGCCATGAGCGCGAGCTGGCCGGCGGCGAAGCCCACACCACCAACAACCGGATGGAGTTGATGGCCGCGATCATGGGCCTGGAAACGCTCAGCGAGCCCTGCAACATCACCTTGTTCA
Source organism: Stenotrophomonas sp. STEN023 (assembly GCF_056760135.1). Taxonomy (NCBI): domain Bacteria; kingdom Pseudomonadati; phylum Pseudomonadota; class Gammaproteobacteria; order Lysobacterales; family Lysobacteraceae; genus Stenotrophomonas; species Stenotrophomonas sp. STEN023. Next base: position 3,141 of record NZ_JBRREF010000131.1, read on the forward strand.
CCGATTCGCAGTACGTGCGCCAGGGCATCACCGAGTGGATGCCGGGCTGGGTGCGGCGCAACTGGAAGACCGCTGGCGGTGATCCGGTCAAGAACCGCGACCTGTGGGAACGCCTGCATGAGGCCACCCAACGCCATCAGATCGATTGGCGCTGGGTCAAAGGCCATTCCGGTGATCCGGACAACGAACGCGTGGACCAGCTGGCCCGCGATGCTGCAATCCGCGTGCGCGCTGGCGCCGCGAGCAACTGAGGGTAGCCGATGCGCCAGATCGTCCTAGATACCGAAACCACCGGCCTGGAATGGAAGAAGGGCAACCGCGTGGTCGAAATCGGCTGCGTGGAGCTGCTTGAGCGGCGGCCCAGCGGCAACAACTTCCACCGTTACCTGAAGCCGGATTGCGACTTTGAATCCGGTGCCGCGGAAGTCACCGGCCTGAGCCTGGATTTCCTCGCCGACAAGCCGCGCTTCGAGGAAGTGGTGGATGAGTTCCTCGCCTATGTGGATGGCGCCGAGCTGATCATCCACAACGCCTCGTTCGATATGGGCTTCCTCGAAAACGAGATGAGCCTGGCCGGCAAGGGGCGCCTGGCCAACCGGGTGACGGTGACCGATACCCTGGCGATGGCGCGCGAGCGCTATCCCGGCCAGCGCAACTCGCTGGATGCGCTGTGCCGCCGTCTGGGCGTGGACAACGCCCACCGCACGCTGCATGGCGGCCTGCTCGATGCGCAGATCCTGGCCGACGTCTATATCGCGCTGACCTCGGGTCAGGAAGAGATCGGCTTTGGTCAGCCGGAAGCGGAGGTGGGCACTGCAGGCGGTGCCGCGCAGGCATTCGATACCTCCGTGCTGCTGCCGCGGCCGCGTGTGCTGGTCACTGCCTCGGAGCAGGAGGCGCACGAAGCGCGCCTGGCCAAGCTGCGCAAGAAGGCCGGTCATGCCTGGTGGGATGGCGAGCCGGCACCGGCGCCGGTCGAGTCGGCCTGAGTCGCGCCCGGCTGTGATTGGCCGGCCGGCGCTTGTCGGCGTATTGAAGTGAAGCAGGGGCCGCTGCCTTAGTGGCAGCGGACCAGGACGACGGTGACGTTGTCCGAGCCGCCGCCATCCAGCGCTGCAGCGACCAGTGCGTCCACGCATTCCTGCGCGCTGCAGTCGCCGTGGGCCAATGCCTGGGTGAGGCCGGCGTCGTCCACTTCCTCGGTGAGCCCGTCACTGCACAGCAGCAGCTGCATGCCCGGACGCAGTTCGCCAGTCATGGTGGCGACGTTGAGGTGGGCCGGATCGGTCACCCCCAGCGCCTGGGTGACCACGTTGCGGTGCGGGTGGGCGCGGGCCTGCTCGGCGGTGAGCGTGCCCTGCGCGATCAGCTCCTGCACGTAGCTGTGGTCCTGGCTGAGCTGGGCCAGCTTGGCGTCGCGCCACAGGTAGGCACGGCTGTCGCCGACCCACGCCACTTCGAACCGATTGCCCTGCACGCGCGCGGCCACCACGGTGGTGCCCATCGGCAGGCTGTCATTGCGGCGGCGCGAGGTGCGGATGATTTCCTCGTCGGCGGTGCGGATGGCCTGCACCAGCGATGCACCATTGCGTACTTCACGCACGATGGTCTCGCGCGCCAGTGCGCTGGCTACCTCGCCGCAGGCGTGGCCGCCCATGCCGTCGGCAACCAGCCACAACCCCAGCTCGCCGTCACCGTAGTAGGTGTCTTCATTGAGCTGGCGGCGCAGACCGACATGGCTGAGGTGTCCGAATTCGATCATGAGTGCCCGAACGGGCTGTATATCAACGGTGAAGGTCGCTGCATCATCGCGTTCATGGAGGTGTACGGCAAGCGCCTGCATACACTCGTTTGGCTGGCGGAATGCAGCGCCTGCATGGCCAATCTATCCTTTTCGTTAAAAACCGCTTGTCCGCGCGGCCAATGCCCCTTATTATTCGCAGCCCGGTTCGCCGGGGACCATCTGGAGAGGTGGCAGAGCGGTTGAATGTACCTGACTCGAAATCAGGCAGGCGTTTATAGCGCCTCGGGGGTTCGAATCCCCCCCTCTCCGCCAGATACTTGAAAAAGCCACCTTCGGGTGGCTTTTTCTTTTTCCGCCCGTGTTGGCTTGGTTGCGCGGGAGAGCGGCAGCCTGCGACGCATCAGCGGCTACACTGTGCGCCTGATCCAATCGGTAAGCCCCATGTCAGAAATTCTCGTCCCCGTGTCCTTCGGTGAGCTGTTGGACAAGATCTCCATCCTGCAGATCAAGTCCGAGCGCATGAGCGATGCGGCAAAGCTGGTCAATGTGCGCAATGAGTTGAACGCGCTGGACAGCACCTGGGCCGCGCACCCGGCCGCCGCGCAGGACATCACCGCGCTGCGTACCGAGCTGAAGGCAGTCAACGAACGCCTGTGGGACATCGAGGACGACATCCGCCTGAAAGAGAAGGCGCAGGCCTTCGACGATTCCTTCGTGCAACTGGCGCGCAGCGTCTACATCCAGAACGATGAGCGCGCACGCATCAAGAAGGACATCAACCTGGCGCTGGGCTCCAGCTACGTGGAAGAGAAGTCCTATCAGGACTACCGCGCGGGCTGAATCTGCCTTGTAGGAGCGGCGTAAGCCGCGAAGATCGTGGATCAGCAGATGGCGGGAATGCCGGGTGGGTCAGCACAGTCAGCTTCGCAGCTGACGCAGCTCCCACAAAAAGAAGCCTGGATCCGCTCTGTGGGAGCGGCGTAAGCCGCGAAGCTCGTAGATCAGCAGATGGCAGGAGTACCTGGCGCTGCAGCAGGGCCAGCTTCGCGGCTTACGCCGCTCCTACAAAAAAGCGGCTCCCGCAGCTGCCTAGCTCTGATGATCCGCGCGATAACGCTCGAACGCGGCAATCGCATCTTCCACGGTGATCAACGACATCACATCGTCGAACTCGATCTTGGTGCCCCATTTCAGCTCGCTGGCCGGCTTGTTGAGATAGCGGCGGGCGGCATCGTCGTAGCGGTCCACGCAATAGCGGCGGGCGGAATAGGGGCCGCTGCGCGCCGGGTTGCTGGCCGCATGCAGGCCCAGCACCTTGGTGCCGACCGCGTTGCCGATATGCATCGGGCCGGAGTCGGGGGTGACCAGCAGCGAGGCGCGGGCCAGCAGCGCGGGCAGCTGCTTGAGCGTGTCCTTGCCGACCAGATCCAGCGCCGGCTGCTTCATTGCAGCGAGGATGGCGTCGCTGGTGCTGCGCTCCAACTCGCTGCGGCCACCACACAGCACCACCCGCCAGCCCTGACTGGCGGCGTGGTCGGCCAGCGCGGCATGGCGCTCGGCGTACCAGTTGCGGCGCTGGTGGCTGGAGCAGGGTGAGATCATCAGCACCGGGCGGCCATCCTCATCCCATTGCGCGCGCGCCCACTCGTGGGCTTCCGGCGGTGTGGCCAGGTCCCAGCTGACCTCGGTCTGCTTCAGGCCCAGCGGTTCGCAGAAGCTGCCGATGGCATCGAGTACATGGATGCCGGGGCGGTCCGGGATGCGCTCGTTGATGAAAAGACCGTGCAGGTCCTTGGAGCGCGACTTGTCGTAGCCAATACGGCGCTTGGCCGGAATGAAGGCCGACAACAGGTTGGCGCGTGCGGCGACCTGCATCTGCAGCAGCGCCTCGAAACGACCGGCTGGAAATTCGCGACGCAGCGCACGCATTCCGGCCAAGCCGCTGTTCTTGTCGTAGATGTGGAAGCTGACCCCCGGCAGGCCATCAAGCAGCTTGTGGCCCGCTTTATCGATCACCCAGTGCAGCGGCGTGCCCGGAAAGCCCTGCTGCAGGGTGCGTACCAACGGGACCACATGGGTGACATCGCCCAATGCCGAGAGGCGCAAAAGACACAACGGGGAGGACGATGCAGGCATGTGTTGTTAGACTCGTGGTGATGGTCGCATTTGACGCCACTGAAGCGCTGACGCCCTGCCGCGATGGTCGCGGCTATGGCGCCATTCTGTTCGACCGCGAACGCCTGCGGCAAGCCGATCCCGGCTTGTTCGCGCCTGCGCGATGGGGCAACAAGGCCCAGCCGGTGGGTGAGGGTGGGCGTGGCGGTGCATGGTTCATCGACGCGCCGTTCGGCCGCAGCGTGCTGCGCCAGTACCTGCGCGGTGGTGTTGCTGCCAAGCTCAGCCACAGCAGCTATCTATGGCGCGGGGCCAACCGCACTCGCAGTTTTGCCGAGTTCCGCCTCATGCGCGAGCTGATCGTGCGCAAGTTGCCGGTGCCGCGCCCCTATGCCGCGTTCTACATGCGCGAAGGCCTGCGCTACAAGGCGGCACTGCTGATGGAGCGGCTGGAAGACGTGCGTTCGCTGGCCGACCACGCGCAGATCACCGGCCGCGGCGCGCCGTGGGAGGAGGCTGGGCGGATGATTGCGCGCTTCCATCGCGCGGGCCTGGATCACGCCGATTTGAATGCCCACAACATCCTGTTTGACGATGCTGGCCGTGGCTGGCTGATTGATTTTGATCGAGGCGTGCTGCGCATTCCTGCCACCCGCTGGCGCGAGCGCAACCTCAAGCGCCTGCTGCGCTCCCTGCTCAAGCTGCGCGGCGCGCGCAGCCGCGAGGACGTGGAGCAGGACTATGCGCGGCTGCGCCGCGCCTATGATCTGGCCTGGAACCGGGGCGTGTGACATGAGTTGGGCGTTGCGTTTCCTTGGCGTCGGCAATGCGTCGGCGGTGGAGCTGGGGTCGCCGATGTCGGTGATCGAGCACGGCGGCCAGCCATGGCTGACCATTGATTGCGGCGGCGAAGGGCTGACCGCTTACCGCAACCATTACGGCGCCATGCCGGACGCGCTGTTCGTCACCCATATCCACCTGGACCATGTGGCCGGTTTTGAGCGTCTGTTCGTCGATGCCTTCTTCAATCCGCAACGGCGCGGCAAGGTGCGGCTGTACGTGCCGGCGCCGCTGGTGCCGCTGCTGCACAAGCGGGTAGGCGACTACCCGAACGTGCTGGCCGAGGGCGGCGCCAATTTCTGGGATGCCTTCCAGCTGATCGTGGTGGGTGATGCGTTCTGGCATGACAGCCTGCGCCTGGAAGTCTTCCCGGTGCGCCACCACTGGCCGGAAACCGCCTACGGCCTGCGCCTGCAAGGCGCGCTGGTGTGGAGCGGCGACACCCGTCCGATCCCGGAAATGCTGGCGCGTTTTGCCGGCGACAATGAACTGATCGCCCACGATTGCGGCCTGCACGGCAATCCGTCGCATACCGGCGTGGATGACCTCGAACGCGAATACGACGCCACCACCCAGGCGCGGATGATGCTCTACCACTACGCCAGCGCCGCCGACGGCGACGCACTGCGCGCCCGCGGCCACCGCGTGGCGATGCCGGGTGAGTGCGTGCTGCTGGCCGAGCCTACGGCACCGCGCGCGGAGCCGTTTGAGGGCTGAGCGTCGTGCTTCGGCTCCATGAAGCTTGGCCGCACGTAGAGCCCAAATTGTCCGCAGCAATGATCACTAAGCCCCTCTCCCGTATGCGGGAGAGGGGTTGGGGTGAGGGCAAGGCCGAAGCCAGCCTCTGTCAGTCCCATCCGAACCCTCCGAGGCAACGTAGCCCGGGTAAGCGCAGCGCACCCGGGAAGCATGCCGGTTAACTCGTAACCAATAAGAGGCCAATTCGTGGCCGGCAATCGGTCGATCGCCAGGCAGAAGTCCTGCCCGGCCCAAAGCCCCGGGTGCGCTGCGCTTACCCGGGCTACAACACGCACAAGCAAAAGCCGCCGCTTCAGCAGCAGCGCAACTTTCAAGGGCCCAAAAAGGTGGCGACCCCGCCGGCTGACC
>NZ_JBRREF010000132.1:0-8940 GCF_056760135.1 Stenotrophomonas sp. STEN023
CTGGGGCTGGGGTTACCGCGGCTGGTGGTAACGAACTGAAAACGCCGCCCCAAGGGGCGGCGTTTTCTTTTGCTTGAATCTGTTTGTGGGAGCGGCGTAAGCCACGAAGCTCCAGATCCATCCGCCGCAAGCTGCGCATGGCAATCAACAGCTGCTTGAAAACAGGCTCTATCGTTGTTCCGTTGTACTCAGCTTCGCGGCTTACGCCGCTCCCACAGTAAAAACAACAGCTCAAATCACGCGCCGAAATGCCCCAAGGGCGCACCTGCCAACAGATGCAGGTGGATGTGGAACACCGTCTGCCCGGCATCTTCGCGGCAGTTCATCACGATGCGGTAGCCGTTCTCGGCGAAGCCTTGCTGGCGTGCATACGCCGCAGCCGCCAAGGCCAGCTTGCCGATCAGATGTGCCTGCGACGGCTGCAGATCATCCAGGGTCGGGATGACTTCGTTCTTCGGGATGAAGAGCACATGCACCGGTGCCTGCGGGGCGATGTCCTTGAAGCCCAGTACGTCCTCGTCTTCGTAGACGATGGCGGCGGGAATTTCGCGGCGGATGATCTTGCCGAAAATGGTGTCGGTCATGTAGGGGCTCGCTGCAGTAAACGACCTACAGCTTACAACCCCGGCGCGGCTTATTCGCCGACTTCGCTGCGGCTGCCAAAGGCATGCGACAAAGTGCCGCGATCCACGTATTCCAACTCGCCGCCCAAAGGCAGGCCTTGCGCCAGGCGGCTGGGACGCACCTTGTTACGACGTGCCAGCTGCGCCAGATAATGCGCGGTGGCCTCGCCTTCAACGGTGGAGTTGGTGGCAATGATCAACTCGGTGACTTCGCCCTGCGCCAAGCGCGTTTCCAGCTGATCCAGGCCCAGCTCGCGCGGGCCGATGCCATCCAGCGGCGACAAGCGCCCCTGCAGCACGTAATACACACCGCGGTAGCTGGTGGCATGCTCGATTGCCAGCCTATCGGCCGGTGATTCGATCACGCACAGCATCTGCCGCTCGCGGCTGCTGCTGGCGCAGACCGGGCACAGCTCGGTTTCGCTGAAATCGCGGCATTGCTTGCAGTGACCGATCTTCTCGATGGCTTCGGCCAGCACTTCCGACAGTCGCTGGCCACCGTCACGGGCACGCTCAAGCACGTGGTAGGCCATGCGCTGGGCCGTCTTCTGGCCAACGCCGGGCAGCACGCGGAAGGCTTCGATCAGTTGTTCCAGCAGCGGCAGGCTCATCGCAACGGTCTCATCACAGCAGCGTATCGCTAAAACAAGCGCGCGAAGCCCGGAGGCTTCGCGGCGCGGGGACGTGCATGCGCCGGGCAAGCCGGCGCGGGCCACATCAGAACGGCAGCTTCATGCCCGGCGGCAGCTTCATGCCGGCGGTGGCCGAGCCCATGCGACTCTGCGATTCGGCGTCGATCTTGTTGGCGGCGTCGTTGAAGGCGGCTGCGATCAGGTCTTCAGCCATTTCCGGATCGCTCAGCACCGACGGATCGATGCGCACCTTGCGGCACTCCTTGGTGCCACTCAGGGTCACGCTGACCATGCCGCCGCCGGCGCTGCCGGTGACTTCCAACTTGGCGATTTCTTCCTGGGCCTTCTGCAGGTTTTCCTGCATCTTCTGGGCCTGCTGCATCATTTGGGCGATATTGCCGCGCATGGTTCGTTACTCTTTGAAAGGACGGATGGAATCGGCCACGACCCGTGCACCCTGCTGTATCAGCTGCTGCACCTGGGGGTCGGCCATGAACACGGCTTCGGCCGCGGATTGCTGTTCACCGCGCTGACGATCGGCGCGCTGGTGCAAGGTCTCAGCCTGGGCGTTGCCGGTTTCAATGAGGATCTTGGGCGTGCTGCCCAAGGCCTGCGACAGCGCCTGCGCCAGAGCATTCAAGGCGCGCTCAGACTGCAGGTACTCAAAGCCTGGCAACAAGGCCAGACGCAGCACGCCGTGCTGGAAGTTGACGAAGGCAGCATTGGCCGCCAGCTCGCGCGACGGACCGCTCAGGCCGCTGTCGTCGATCAGGTCCAGCCACTCCTCGGCAGTGTCCAAGCTGCGCCCGCCCTGCGACGGTGGCGGTGCAACTGGTTCAGCGAGTGCTGCAGGCTCGATGGCGATGCCGGTCGGACGCACCGGCTCGGCCTGCTGAACCGGCTGCGGCGCAGCGACGGGCGCCGGCTTCGGCGACTCAATCGGCGTTGCAACCGGCATCTCAATGGAGTCGGGCGCTTCTGGCATGGCCATCTCGGCCGCCATCGCCTCGTCGCGCGCATTCGCTTCCGCCGCCTCAACCGCCCATGGCGGCAGATCTTCGTCGGCGGCTGCCGGCTTGGCAGCTTGAACCGGGGCCGGAGCTGCTACCGGCGCTTGCACGGGCTCAGGCGCGGTCGCTGCGGGTTCCGGCACAGGCGCGGCTTGCTGCTGCACGGCGGCTGCTTGTTCGGGCACAGGCTCAGGCTTGGGTTCTGACACAGCCGCAACCGGTGCAACTACAGCCTGCACTTCAACCGGCTTGGCGGTTTGCGCCGACGCGGCGGCAGCGGCTGGTGCTGTTTGCGTGTTGCCGCCAACACCTGCGCCAGTCCCGGAGGCGCTGCCTTCCGGCGTCGCCGGTACCGCGCCTGCCGGGCGGAACGCCAGCATGCGCAGCACAGTCATTTCAAAGCCAGCACGCGGGCTGGGAGCCAAGTGCAGGTCGCGACGGCCACCGAGGGCCATCTGGTACCAGAGCTGCACCACTTCCGGGCGCAGACGCTGGGCAAACGCCGCCGCATCGACGCCTTCGCCCGGTACCGAAGTGCCCGGCACCAACTGCTGCACCTGGATGCGATGCAGGCCTTCAGCCAGGGCATCCAGCACCCCGCTCCAATCCGGCGAGAACTCGGCCAGCCCGGCAACCACCTGCAGCAGGCGCGCGCCTTCGCCATCGGCCAAGGCATCGAGCATGGCGCTGACTTGAGTGCGATCGACCGTACCCAGCATGGTGCGCACCACGTCGTCGCGCAGCGCGCCACCGGCATAGGCGATGGACTGATCCAGCAGCGACAAGCCATCACGCAGCGAGCCATCGGCCGCGCGCGCCAGCTGCACCAAAGCGCTGTCGTCGAACTCGATCTGCTCGGCAGTCATGATCCGCGACATCTGGCCGTGGATCTGCTCCTCGTCCAAGCGCTTCAGGTTGAACTGCAGGCAGCGGCTGAGCACGGTGACCGGCAGCTTCTGCGGATCGGTCGTGGCCAGCAGGAACTTCACGTGCTCCGGCGGCTCTTCCAGCGTCTTCAGCAGCGCGTTGAACGCCGCCTTGGAGAGCATGTGCACTTCGTCGATCAGGTAGACCTTGTACTGCCCACGCGAGGGCATGTACTGGGCGTTCTCGATCACCTCGCGCACGTCATCCACGCCGGTATTGGACGCGGCATCGATTTCCAGCAGGTCGATGTAGCGGCCAGCATCGATGTCCAGGCAGGCCCGGCACTGACCGCAGGGGTCGGCACTGGTGCCGTTCTCGCAGTTCAGCGACTTGGCGAAGATGCGGGCAATGGTGGTCTTGCCGACACCCCGGGTGCCGGTGAACAGAAAGGCGTGGTGGACGCGGCCACTGTCGAGCGCATTGCTGAGCGCGCGGACCACGTGTTCCTGGCCCACCAACTCGGCAAAACGCTTCGGACGCCACTTGCGGGCAAGGACGAGATAGGACATCAGGCAACCGTCTTCATCTGAAGCCCCATTGTGCCATGGCCGGCCCATCCGCCAGCACCCTGTCGAGGGGGTGCTTGTGAACGGCCGCCAGTCCCTATAGAATCCACGCCCCTGCCGAGGCATTAGCGCGGCAGGATCCGGAGAGGTGTCCGAGTGGTTGAAGGAGCACGCCTGGAAAGTGTGTAAGCGTCTAAACCGCGCTTCGGGGGTTCGAATCCCCCTCTCTCCGCCAGATAAATGAAAAAGCCGTCCCTTGTGGGCGGCTTTTTCATTTATTGGACGGAGAGCATGGGCGATGAAGGCCCCAACGGGTTCGACCGCCGGCGTAGCCGGTGGGACGGCGCAGCCGCCCGAAGGGCTAGGTGCGAAGCGCCGCCCCCTCTCTCCGCCAGATTACGTAAACCCTCGGAGCAATCTGGGCATCTTTCGCTCTGCATCGGTCACCGATAGCTGCAAACGTTGGGCCGCCCCAGCCAAGCACCAGGGCAGTCAACCACCAGCGTTGACCATGGCGTCCCTGGATCTGAAGCGCCCGCGCGCTTCCTATTTGTTGGATGGGAGCTGCGCTTTGACAGCAGGCGCAGACAAATCAGCTTGATACTCAAGATGAATCAGCGGATAGGGCCGGCCTTGGTCATCAAATGGCGAACGGCCCGTGCGCTTGAATCCCAGTTTTTCGTAGAAACCAATCGCTTGAGCATTCTGCTCATTGACGTCGGTAGTCATCCGGGGATGAAAACCAAGACCGTGGCGCACCAGAGCGGCACCAATTCCAGTGTCGCGGCAAGCCGGGTCTACAAACAGCGCCTGCATATGTCCGTTATCAATGAGCATGAAGGCGAGCGGGTAATCGCTTGCGTCCACCGCAAGCAGGAGCACCGCTTGAGGCAGAAAACCGCACACCATCTCGTCAATGGCAAGACGATCTTCCGGCGACAGAAAACCATGCGTGGCGTCCACCGCATTCCGCCATATTTCAACCACACGCCCACCATCTTCAGGCCGCGACTCTCTGATGTTCATCATTGCGATGACTCTCCTGCTTGGAGTTTGTATACAGCCCCTCGCTTGAGAGGAACGCTTGCGACAGTGGATTCTGATTGAAAGAAATCGACGGGAGAAGCGCCGTGGCGAAACGTTCGATGTCGACCCTACAAGACTCTTCCATGCACAACGGCCGCGGTCGCCCCTGTGTCCAGCAACAGGAAACTTCCCGCCGCAGCTGACGCTGCAAAGGTGCGCCGTGAGCTGGCCGCGCCGACCCCATGCAAGAGCTCCCGTCGACATGCTAGCTTCCCAACATTAGACCGATCTAAAAGGTGCGGGATGAAGCAGCTTGGCGCGACCCTGTTAGTGCTTGCAGCAACCGTGGCAACCTCCTCATTGGTAGCGCCTTCAGCGCTGGCGGCCTCGCCCGCCGGCAACGAAGCCGCCTACGCCGCCGTGAACCCTTTCATTGGCACCGGTGGCGAGGGCCACACCTATCCCGGGGCGACCGTCCCTTACGGCATGGTCCAGCTCTCACCCGATACCCGCATCCAGTCGCGCAAGAACGGCTATGGCTGGGCGGCGGGCTATCGCTATGACGACAGCACCATTGTCGGTTTCTCGCATACGCACTTCTCCGGTACCGGCCATTCGGATCTGGGTGATCTGCTGTTGATGCCCACTACCGGTGAGTTGAAGCTGGAGCGCGGCGATCCGGATCAGCCCTTGAGCGGCTATACCTCGCGCTTCAGTCATGCCAGCGAGACCGCCCAGCCGGGCTATTACGCGGTGACGCTGGACGACTACAAGGTGCGTGCCGAGCTGACTGCCAGCGCGCGCGTTGGCATGCACCGCTACAGCTTCCCGGCTGGCAAGCCGGCGCATGTGGTGCTCGACCTGCGCACCAGCATGTATGACTACCCGGGCAAGATCCTGTGGTCGCGCTTGCGGGTGCGGGCCGATGGCACGGTCACCGGCTTCCGCGAGACGCGCGGCTGGGCGCCGGGCCGGCAGCTGTATTTCGCGATGCGTTTCTCGCAGCCGCTCAGTGGCCATCAGCTGCACGACACTGAGCAGGATGTCGTCTACAAGGGCTTCCCGCCGCCGGGCGAGAAGGACCCGGCGCAGCGCGCGCAGATCGAAGGCCGGCAGTTGGTCGCTGCCTTTGATGTCGTGCCGGAGGCTGGCAAGCCGTTGTTGGTGAAGGTGGCGATCTCGCCGGTCAGCGAGGAGGGTGCGATTGCCAATCTGGATGCGGAAGCACCGGGCTGGGATTTCGATGGCATGCGCGCTGCCGCCAAGCAGCAGTGGAGCGAGGCGTTGGGCGCTGTCGAAGCGCAGGGCAGCGCGGATGAACGCACCCGCTTCTATACCGCGCTGTATCACACGCTGCTCGGCCCGACCTTGTTCATGGACAGCGATGGTCGCTATCGCGGGCCGGACAACGCGGTGCATCAGGCCAAGGGCTGGACGAACTATTCGACGTTCTCGCTGTGGGACACGTATCGCGCCCTGCACCCCTTGGCCACGCTGGTGCAGCCAGCGCAGCGCACCAATGACTTCGTCAATTCATTGCTGGCCTCACGCCGCGAAAGCCCTTATGGCGTGCTGCCGGTATGGTCGTTCCACGGTCTGGAGACCTGGTGCATGATCGGCTACCACGCGGTGCCGGTGATCGCCGATGCCTATATGAAGGGCATCCGTGGCTATGACACAGAGGAAGCACTGCAGGCGATGGTCGCCAGCGCCAACTACGGTCCGTATGACGGCATCGCGCAGTACCGCGAGCTCGGCTATGTGCCGATCGACGAGGAAGGCGAAGCAGCCAGCAAGACGCTGGAATATGCCTATGACGACTGGACCATCGCGCAGGTGGCCAAGGACATGGGCAAGACCGAAGTGGCGAGCGAGTTCAACAAGCGTGCGGCGAACTGGAAGCATGCCTTCGACCCGGGCACCGGCTTCATGCGCGCGCGCAAGCGCGATGGCAGTTTCCGCGAGCCGTTCGATCCCAGTGCCAGCGGTTACGGCACGGATTTCACCGAAGGCAATGCCTGGCAGTACTCGTGGTATGTGCCGCAGGATGTCGCCGGCTTGGCGGCGGCGCATGGTGGCAGCGACAAGCTGCTGCAGCGCCTGGATGATGTGTTTGAAGCCAAGGTTGATCCGTCGATCTTCGCGCACATGGAAGACATCACCGGGCTGATTGGCTGGTATGCGCATGGCAACGAACCCAGCCACCATGTTGCCTATCTGTATGCACATGCGGGGCAGCCGTGGCGCACGCAGGCGCGCTTGAAGCAGATCATGGACACGCAGTACGCAGCGCGTCCGGATGGCTTGGCGGGTAATGATGATCTTGGGCAGATGTCGGCCTGGTATGTATTTACTGCGCTGGGTTTCTATCCGGTTGCGCCGGGTAGCAACCAATACATCATCGGCCGGCCGTTCCTGCCACAGGCGACCTTGAATCTGCCGGATGGGAAGCGTTTCAGCATCGTTGCTACCGGGTTGGATGCTGCGCACACGTATGTTGGTTCGGTGAGCCTCAATGGCAAGCCGCTGGATCGGGCGTATGTGACGCACCAGGAGATTGTTGCTGGTGGGGAGCTGCGCTTTACGATGCAGGCTGAGCCGAACAAGTCTTGGGCTGCTGATGCGGCGAAGCTGCCTTATTCGATGTAGCGTTGATTGGGATGGGGGCTCTTGGCGTGCTGTATTCGTCGGTTGAAAGCACGCTTCGCGCTCCCCTCTCCCCAACCCCCGCTCCGCGCCCCGGCCCTTGCGCTGGCGCAAGGTCGCTCCAGGGGCCACGAACCTGTGGTTCGTCAGCCAGCCCCTTCCACCCCGCAAGGGGAGAGGGGCTAAGGCCAGAGCCAGAGCCCTAGCAAAAACAAAAGCCAAGGCAGCCCCCTGCTCTCCCTCCAACGTCCAGAGAAAGAGCGGACTGAAGCTGCTAGATTGCAGCGCATGTCGATCCGTCCCTACCAACTCGCTGATGCCAACGCCTGCCTGTCGCTGTTCGACAGCAATGTGCCCGAGTACTTCACCCTAGCCGAACGCACTGACTTCGCGCAGTTTCTGCAGCGTGATACGCAGGGTTGCGACTATCAGCTGATCGAGCACGATGACCGGGTTGTCGCCTGCGGCGGTTTGGCGATACGGGACGATGGCGTAGCCGTTTTTTGCTGGGGCATGGTCGAGCGCAGCCTGCATAGGCAGGGGTTCGGCAGGCAATTGAGCCTTGCGCGTTTACAGCAGGCCCGACAGAGCCCGAACGCGAAGCGCGTGGAGCTCAGCACCAGTCAGCACACGCAGGACTTCTACGGGCAGCTCGGTTTCAGCGTGACCCGGGTCGTGGCGAATGGCCACGGCCCGGGTCTGGATGCAGTTGAGATGGTGCTGATACTGCGCGAGGACTGAAGCAGTTATCAGCTGCTGGACAGCTTCATCAGCACCAGGCCGCTGACGATCAGCACTGCAGCGCCAATACGCATCGCGCTGATCTGCTCACCGAGAAATACGATACCAATGATGAACGCGCCCACCGCGCCGATGCCGGTCCAGATCGTATAAGCAGTACCCAACGGCAAGGTGCGCATGGCCAAAGCCAGCAACCAGAAGCTGGCAATCATGCCGATGATGGTGACGATGCTGGGAACCAGCTTGGTGAAACCGTGGGATTGCTTCATTGCCAGCGCCCAGACGATTTCCAGCACACCAGCGATCACGAGATAGATCCAAGCCATACAGCCTCCTAGAGAAGCCAGGCCGTCCTGGGTGAAGTCCCGTGATGGGCGGAGGTCGTCCTCCGTTGGGTGGGCATTCTATCCAAGCCGGGCGTTTGCGGCCGCTAGACGGCGGCGGCGGGTTACACGGGGTTCAAGCCGGAATGCTGGCCGGCTGGTGCATGCATACGTTACAATCGCCGCACACGATCGGGACCTGCTCCAGTTTGTGTCCGGTCCATGAAGCATCGGCGGCTGATGATCGCATCGCCCCAGCCTCTCGTATCGTGAATGGCCGCGCTCAGCGCGGCCAAGCCGTCTCTATGGTGGCCCCGTCGGCCCCTCGCGACGCTAGGTCGAAAATCCCGCCAGGGCCGGAAGGCAGCAACGGTATCGATCGACGCGGGCGCCGAGGTCAGCCGGCGGGGTCGCCACCTTTTTGGGCCCTTGAAAGTTGCGCTGCTGCTGAAGCGGCGGCTTTTGCTTGTGCGTGTTGTAGCCCGGGTAAGCGCAGCGCACCCGGG